>NZ_JBHVWZ010000008.1:119311-328725 GCF_042881985.1 Streptomyces sp. NPDC058246
GACCGCCGGGGTGGTCGAGGTGCCCGCGAAGCTGTAGCGGAAGTAACCGTCGACGGTGGCCGTCGTGGTCGTCTTCAGGTTGCCCGTCGAGTCCGACTTGATCGTCTTCAGCGTGGTGTAGGTGTCGCTGCCCTTCTTGCGGAACTGCAGCTTCACCGACTGGTTGGTGTAACCGTGGTTCCGGCCGTCCTCCCAGTTGGCGCGGGACAGCTTGCCCGTGACCGTGACGGTCCTGCCGGAACGATCGCCGATCGGAACGATCGGGAGAACGCTGATTCCCCGCGCCCCAGGACGGGACGCGGGGAAACCGGAGAAACTCGCGACTACTGCACGTCGACGTAGTCACCCGTGGCGTTGACCGCCGGGGTGGTCGAGGTGCCCGCGAAGCTGTAGCGGAAGTAACCGTCGACGGTGGCCGTCGTGGTCGTCTTCAGGTTGCCCGTCGAGTCCGTCTTGATGGTCTTGACGGTGGTGTAGGTGGTGCTGTCCTTCTTGCGGAACTGCAGCTTCACCGACTGGCCGGTGTAGCCGTGGTACAGGTTGTCCTCCCAGTTCGCGCGGGAGAGCTTGCCCGTGACCGTGATGGTCTTGCCCTTCTTCACCGGCTCCGGCGAGGCGTTGACCGTCAGCTTCGAGTAGCGCTGGACGTTGGGGGACGTGAAGCCGCCCTGGTCGGCGATGCCGACGTTGTCCCAGTTGATGTTGTCGCTGGTCCAGTCCTCGCCGTTGTAGGCGACGGCCAGAGCCGCGGCGTGCCAGGCACCGGCGTCCGAGTTGAGCAGCTCACCCTCGGCCGGGTAGATGTCGACGTCGCCCTTGCAGGTGGCGACGGTCGACGAGGTGGCCGTGCAGGTCGCGTCGTAGTCACCGAACAGCATGTTGTCCGGCGCGTCGAACGAGCCCTTGTAGAGGTAGGGGCCAGTGAAGAAGTCGTCGGCGGTGATGTCGACGTCGGCGCCGTGGGTCATCGTGTAGGTGACCGGGACGGCGACGTGGTTGGTGGTGCCGACCTTGACCGCCGCGCCGCTGTTCACCTTGATGTTGGAGAAGGTGGCGTCGAGGGCGTACGGCGTGCCGGTGTCGGCGGCCGTGGAGGCGCTGAACGCGGTCTTGCCGGTGGCCGCGCGAGCGACTTCCTGCGCCTTGGTGACGTTCGCGCGGTAGGAAGAGGCGGAGTCGTCGGCGTGGGCGCCGGGCACGGCGAAGGCGGAGAGAGCCAGGGCGCCGGAGACGGCGGCCACAGTGGCACGTATGCGCATGCGATCCCCAAGTGGAGAAAGGGGCCCCGGTGGTGGTCGTTCCTCACGGCTCGTCGTCGCACGGGGCCCAAATGATCGTGGAGTCTGTTGACTCGGAAGACCAGATCCGCGACGGGTGCGAATGGTTGTACGGGTGATGAAGACTTTGTGTACGGATTACCAAGATCACAGGAAGGTGAGAGGAACGGCCGTCCCCGCCCCTCTCACCTCACCCCGGCCGGATCAGTCGAACCAGCGGTCCCGGGCCAGCTCCTCGGTGCGGGACGGGTCCTCCAGGAGGGCCGCGACCTCGAAGCGGCGGGGCCACTGGCCGGCCGCCCAGGCGAGTCCGGCGGCGACGCCCTCCAGGGTGGCGGCGTGCAGCACGCCGTCGCGCGTACGCCGCCAGTCCAGCTCGGTGCCGTCCACGAGGAGTTCCTCGTGTTCGACGTACGAGGTGGGGGTCGAAGGGCCGAGCAGCACCCGTACGGAATCGGGCACGTCGTGCTCGACGCCCTCGGAGTCCACCTCGCCGGTGACGGACTCGCTCAGCCGCCGCACCTGGAACAGCTCGGCGAGTTCGGCGGCGCGCGAGGGCCGGACAGGGAGCAGCGGCACGCCGTCGGTGAAGGGCAGCAGGTCGGGCGAGTCCACGACGACGGCATCCGCCGCGTCCACGACGCGCACCTCACCGTCGACGACGGCCCGCAGCTCGTCCGGCAGCGTCACCTGCTCGGGGTCGAGGTCGGCCAACGCGCCGTACAGAGCGTGCAGTTGGGCGCCGGAGACCTCCCGGTCGGGGTCGGCGAGCCGGTCGAGCAGCTCGGCGGCGCCGCCGGGTTCGTCGAGGAGCGCGGCCACGGAGGTGCGTACGCCGAGCGCCCGCAGCACCTGCTCGTCGTCGAAACCGGTCGCGTCGGCGGCGTCGTACAGGCCGTGCAGGAGCGGGTCGCCGCCCTCCGCGCGCAGCCCGGCGGGACGGCGGCCGTCGAGTACGGGATGCCCGCGCAGCCACCAGGCGGCGTACGGCCGGACGATCTCGTGTGTGCCGTCCGGCAGCAGGATGCGCACCGGCTGGGTGATCGCGTCCCGCAGCGGCGGCTGCGAGAGCAGGGCGAGGGCCTGCGGCCACCGCTCGTCGTCCACCAGGTCGAGATCCCGTACGGCGACGATCTCGGTGGCGACGGGCGGCACCGGGGTGTCCGGCAGCCGGTCGAGGACGTCCTCGCACCACACGTCGACGGCGTCCAGCAGCCCCGCGTCGTCGGGTTCGGCGTAGTCGGAGTCGCGCGGCTCCAGCTCGTCCGGGTCCAGGACGAGATCGGTGGCGCGTACGAGGGCGAAGTTGGCCAGCACACCACAGGCGGCGAGCGGCTGCTCGCCCCAGCGCTCGGCCAGCTCGCCGTCCACGAAGGCGAGTTCGTCCTCGCGCATGACCTGGGCGAACGGGCTGCCGGGCAGGACGAGTTCACCGGCGGGCGCGATGTCGCCCTCCTCGTCCGGGAGGGCGAGGGCGCCGAGCCAGGGCTCGTCGCCGGGTTCGAGGCCGGCGTCGCGGACGAGGGCGAGCACGGTGTCGGCCAGTTCCTCCGCGTCCGGCGCGTCCTCGTCCCATGCCCCGCCGTCGTCGTCGAGCGAGGCGGCGACGGCGGCACGCACCTGCGGGGTGGTGAGCACGGCGCGGGGCGTGGCCGGGAGGGCGCCCAGCTTCTCCAGGAGCGGGTGTGCGGCGTCCGGGTGGGCGACCTTGAGGCCGAGCCGGGCGAGGGTGTCGGGGGCCGCCTGCGGGCCGTCGGAGGTGGGCAGCAGGACCTGCCGGGGCCCGATCGTGGTCCGCCCGTCGGCGAGCGGCACGGGCAGCCCGGAGAGCCGGTCGGGGTCGACGCCCGCGAGGCTGTCGTAGAGCCGCCACCACCAGCCCGGGTCCTTCTCCAGCCCGGCCAGCCGGTCCACGGCCTCCGTGAGGGGTACCCGCGCGACCCCCAACGTCCGCAGCTCCACCCGGCGTTCGAGCCCGGCGGGCAGCAGGCTGGGCAGCACCTCCGCCAGCACCCGTACGGTCTCGGCGCCCGCGCCCTCCACCACCTCGGCGTCGCGGGGCCGCAGGGCGGCGGGGTTCTCCGCCACGCTGCTCTCGGGCCATTCGGCGGGGGTGTCCTGGGCGCTCTCCGGTGGCGCGGCCGGCGGCAGGAAGGCGGTGCGGGGCAACCGGTCCAGGATCGCCTGGCGCAGGACGCCGTCCAGCTCGCCCTTGCCCAGCGGGCCCGGCACCAGGTCGATGATCCCGGCGTTCACCGGGCGCCAGGCGGCGAGCAGTTCGGCGTACGCGTCCGCCGCGCGCTGCACGAGGAAGTCGGTGAGCGGGCCGGGGGCGGCGTGCCGCCGGGTAGTGTCGAGCGGGAGGGAGGCGATGAGCAGGGCCGGGACGCCGAGGGGCTCGTCGCTGGGGGTGGGCGCGTGCACGACCGGGCTGGTGCGGGGGCGGGCCGGCGTTCCGTCGGCGTCCACGGGCACGGCCCAGGTCACCGACCAGTGCGGGCGCAGCCGCTCCTCGACCGGGCGGTCGGCGAGGAGGGCCGGGTCGACGGGGCCGTGCCGGGAGACGGTGCGGTAGCGGGTGACGCCGTCGCGGGAGTCCTCGACGGCGACACCGTGCTCGTCGCCACGGCGCACCAGGGTGCGTACGTCGCCGCCGATCTCGACGACCACTTCCTCCAGGCCCGGAAGGGCGAGCAGCAGGGCGTCGTCGATGTTCTGGAGCAGCCGCTCGGCGAGACCCTCGGCGGCCCCGTCCCGCAGCGGCAGGATCACGACGGTGTCGTACGGATCCGGGGCGGTGCCCTCGGCCGCGAACGGCAGCCGGAGCAGCGGCACATGGCCGTCGCGCCGGCGGATCTCGTCGCCCAGGCTCGGACTGTGCCGGGCGGTGTCCGCCGCCAGCTCACGGGCCTCGGCGAGGGACCAGCGGACGCCACCGTGCCGCCCGACGACGGCGGGCTCGTCGGTGACGGCCAGCACGGCGGCGAAACCGACGCCGAAGCGGCCGATCGCGGTGTCGTGGGCGTCCCGCTTGGCGGAGGCGCGGAGCGTGGACAGGGACTCGACGCCGGCCGCGTCGAGCGGGGCGCCGGTGTTGGCCGCGACGAGCACGCCGTCGCGGAGGGTGAGCCGGAGACGGCCGGGGACGCCCGCCCTTGCCGCCGCGTCGGCGGCGTTCTGGGCGAGCTCGACGACGAGCCGGTCCCGGTAGCCGCCGAGGACCAGGTCCTCCTCGGCGTTGGCGTCCTCGCGGAACCGGGCCGGGCTGGTGGCCCAGGCGTCCAGCACACCGCGTCGCAGGCGCGCCGTCCCGAACGGGTCCGCGCCCTCGGCTGCCGGCCGCACGAACTTGCTCACGGTTCACTCTCCCTCTCGCCTGACGCGACCGCGAGTGCTGCGCCCGGTCGCGGCATGAAGGTACCGCGCTCCGGGGCACCCTCCGCCCGGGGCTCTCTCCACGGAGCACCGTGAGCGAGTGCGGACGCCCTTCAGGGGCGCGGGGAACTGCGCAATCTTTCAGGGGGCCGGCGCCCGGGGGCGCAGCCCCGGGATACGGGCCGCGCGAGGAGCACCGTGAGCGGGTGCGGACGCCCTTAGGGGCGCGGGGAACTGCGCAATCTTTGTAGGGGGGTCTGGGGGCGCAGCCCCCGGATACGGGACGGGCAGGGGCGGAGGGGGCGAAGAAACCCGCGGGTTACGAGTGGCCCAGCTCCGCCGAGGACTCGTCCGGGGTCACGGAGACCGACCCCGAGTCCGGGGACGGACGGAGCGGGAACGGGTCCACCCGGGTCTCGTCGATCACCGGTGCGGCCGGCCGCGGAGGCTTCGGCATGACCGCGGCCTCGGAGTGGCCCCCACAGCCGTACGAGAGGGAGACCACCCGCCCGTCAGCGGGCGAGAACTCATTCGCACAGACCCCGAACGCCTGACCGAGCGACCCGCCGATGGGGTTCAGGAATCCGCAGCTGACGCACGAGGCGGGCGCGGCCTGCGCCATCGCCGTCTTCGGCCCGTACGACTCCTCCCACCGGTCGGCCGCGACATGCAGCCCGTACCGGGACAGGACACGGGCCCGCCGCAGCCCCAGCTCCTCCGCCACCGCCGCGATCGAACCGCGCCGCGGCGCGACCGGCAGCGTCGCGGGCGCCCCGCCGGTGACCTCCGCGTCCTCCGCCTCCACCAGCTCGGCCATCTCGTCCGAGACGGGGGAGTTCGGCGGCGGCTCGTCCTCGCCGGTGAAACCGGGCTCGAGCCGCAGATCCTCGGCGTCCGTGGGCAGCAGGTCGCCAGGACCCATGTCGCCGGGGCGCAGCCGCTCGCTCCACGGCACCCACTCCGGGGCGAGCAGCGCGTCGGAGCCGGGCAACAGCACGGTCTCGTCGAGCGTGACGAGCTTGGCGCGGGAGGCCCGGGCGACGGTCACCGCCCAGCGCCAGCCCCGGTACCCGGGCTCCTTGCATTCGAAGTAGTGCGTGACAACACGGTCCCCCTCGGAGACCAGCCCCGCGTGCTCGCCGACGACGCCGGGGGCGGCGGCCTCCTCGGCGGCGGCGCGGGCGAGGTCGACCGCCTCGGCGCACAGGCGGTCGGGGGTGCGGCTTCGCGTTGTCGCTGCGCTCACAGGTATCGCTTCTCTCCTACGCCGTCTCACGGGTGCGCCATTCCTCCGGCGGGGGTGCGGACGGAGCGGACCAAAGGACCGCGTCGACGTCCGCGCCCGATCGCACTCGGGCGCACCTACGCCATCCATTCTGCGGGATGGCCGAGAGGCGCGCGGCCGAGAACAATCGCCGCAGGCGCGTAACGCACGCTACCTTCTCCTGGCCCCTGGGCCCACACCGGCGGGCGTCTTCGGCGCTCCGCGCCGACATTCGCCACCGCTCCGAGGTGGTCCCTCCCCCCGCTCCGCGGGGCCTCATCCCCCGCTCCGCGGGGCCTCTCCGCCGCTCCGCGCCCGCCTCTCCGCCGCTCCGCGGCATTTTCTCCGGCGCTCCGCGCCGGTGTTTCCCACCCGCCCACCGGTCTCGGCCGACCGCACGGCTCCCCCGGCACGTGCCCCCGCCCGCGCCATCACACGGCGCCCATACGCGCGGTAACCGCACTACGCACCCCCGACTCGGGGCACTATGACGGAGTGGCAGCCGCAAGGTCGCCCCAGGGAGCCGCCGGGATCGGCAGTGGTGGCGTCAAGGGGAGTACCCGAAGTGGCGGATCGAGCCGGGTGACCGGCTCCGTCCGTGCGGTGGGGCGCGCCCTGCACTTCCCGCTGACCGGCACGGCCCGCGGCATCAGGAAGGCGACACACGCCCACGGCGCGGGCGAGTCCGGCCTCGGCAAACTGATCGAGCTGCACGCGGTGAACGGCGCCGGCGACGTCATGATCACCGTCGCCCTCGCCTCCACCGTCTTCTTCTCCGTCCCCACCGACGAGGCCCGCGGCCGCGTCGCCCTCTACCTCGCCATCACCATGGCGCCCTTCACGCTCCTCGCCCCCGTGATCGGCCCCCTCCTCGACCGCCTCCCGCACGGCCGCCGCGCCGCCATGGCCGGCGCGATGCTCGCCCGGGCCTTCCTCGCGCTGACGCTCTCCGGCGCCGTCGTGACCGGCGGTATCGAGCTGTATCCCGCCGCGCTCGGCGTGCTGGTCGCCTCCAAGGCGTACGGAGTCGTACGAAGCGCCGTGGTGCCCCGGCTGCTGCCACCCAGGTTCTCCCTGGTGAAGGCCAACTCCCGGGTCACCCTCGGCGGGCTCCTCGCCACCGGAGTCGCCGCGCCGATCGGTGCGGGGCTCCAGGCCCTCGGCCCGCGCTATCCGCTCTACGGCGCCTTCGTGATCTTCATCGCGGGTACGTTCCTGTCGTTCACGCTGCCGCCCAAGGTCGACTCGGCCAAGGGCGAAGACAGGGCGCTGCTCGCCGCGGACGAGGAGCATCTGCACGGGCCGCAACTGATCAAGAAGAAGGTGCGGCGCCCCGGGCTGCGGACCGTCGGTACGGCCGTCACACACGCCCTCGGCGCCAACGCCTCGCTGCGCTGCCTCTCCGGCTTCCTGATCTTCTTCCTCGCCTTCCTGCTGCGCGAGCACCCGCTCACCGGCGAGAGCGCGGCCGTCTCGCTCGGCATCGTGGGCGTCTCGGCGGGCGCGGGCAACGCGCTCGGCACAGCGGTCGGAGCCTGGCTGAAACAGCGCTCCCCGGAGATCATCATCGTGACGGTGGTGGCGTTCGTGCTGGGCGCGGCGATCACGGCGGCGGTCTTCTTCGGGGCGGTCCTGGTGGCCTGTCTGGCGGCGGTCGCCGGGTTCGCGCAGGCCCTCGCCAAGCTGTCCCTGGACGCCCTGATCCAGCGGGACGTCCCCGAGCTCGTCCGTACGTCCGCCTTCGCCCGCTCCGAGACGCTGCTCCAGATGGCCTGGGTCCTCGGCGGCGGGATCGGCATCGCCCTGCCGCTCAACGGGACGCTCGGCCTGTCGGTGGCCGCCGCGATCGTCGCGGCGGGCTGGCTGACGACCGTACGCGGCCTGCTCAGCACGGCCCGCCACGGTGGTCCGGCCCGCCAGCGGGTGGCCTAGCCCCACCGCCCGCCGCCCCCGGCCGGCCACGCGACCCGCACCCCCGGCACCGGCACCCGCACCCGCACCCGCACCCGCACCCGCCCAACCACAGCACCCCCGGCGTCCGCGCCCTCAGGGCACACGGGCCCCTGCCAGGAGTGCGGCCCGGCCACGCACGGCACGCCGTACCCCACGTGGGGAGAGCACTGGACGTGCCCGATAGCCTTCGCCCATGACCTCCCTGCCCCGCGGCAGAGCCGCTAATGATCACCGTGCTGCGCGCCGCCGTCGCGCCGTCGCCGCCGTCGGCGCCGTATCCGCCGGGCTGCTCGCCCTGTCCGCCTGTGACAAGCCGACGCCGCTGGCCACCATCACGGTCGGCGACCACTCGGTGAGCTCCGAGACCGACTGCTACAACGACGGCAAGGCGGTGAGCACCGCGGATCTGGCCAACTGCCTGAAGGCGAAGGACATCAAGTCCATCAAGGTCGACCCCGACGCCACCGTGCGGTTCGGCGTGGACCCGAAGATCGCGGACAAGGGCTGGACGATCCTGATGAACGGTCAGCCGCTGACCGATTCCAGCACGAAGACGTACCGCACGATCCCGGGCAGCGTGTTCTTCAACGCCCAGTACGGGGCGAGCGGCAACTCCACGCTGGTCTCCATCAAGGAGGGCGACAAGACCGTCACCGGTCTGTGGTCCTTCAAGCTCAAGAAGGACGCCTGATCGCTGCCGCTGGGCTGCGTGTGCTGGTGGCCACCGCGGTCCCCGTCGAGCGGGACGCGGTGGCCGGGGCGTTCACTGCCCCAGCCCGTGAGGTCGTCCTTCCCGGGGTGACCCTGCGGCGGCTGTCCACAGCGGCGGTGGACCTGCTCGCCGCCGGCGTCGGTCCCGCGCTCGCCGCCGCCTCCACCGCCACCGCGCTCACCGCGGCGGCCCTCGAAGGCGATCCGTACGGCCTGGTCGTCTCGGCCGGGATCGCGGGCGGGTTCCAGCCCGACGCCCCGGTCGGGTCGCTCGTCGTCGCCGACGAGATCACCGTGGCGGATCTGGGCGCGGACACCGCGGACGGCTTCGTGCCGGTCACGGAGCTGGGCTTCGGGACCGTCAGCCACCGTCCGCCACCATCACTCGTACGAGAGGTCGTGGCGGCCACGGGGGGACGCGTCGGGACGGTACTCACCGTGTCCACGGTGACCGGCACCGCCGCCCGCGCGGCCGCACTGCGCGCACGGCACCCCCGCGCCCTCGCCGAGGCGATGGAGGGGTTCGGGGTCGCCGAGGCGGCCGCCGCGCACGGGGTGCCCGTCCTGGAGCTCCGCGCGGTCTCCAACCCCGTCGGCCCGCGCGACCGCGCCGCCTGGCGTATCGGGGACGCTCTCGCCGCCCTCACCGAGGGTTTCGGGAAGCTCACGCCCGTACTGGAGAGTTGGAACCCACATGAGTCCTGAGAAGCTGCCCGCGCCCCTGCGCATCGCCTACTCGCCCTGCCCGAACGACACGTTCGTCTTCGACGCCTGGGCCCACGGCCGGGTGCCGGGCGCGCCCGCGCTCGACGTCACCTTCGCCGACATCGACATCACCAACGGCATGGCCGAGCGCGGCGAGTTCGACGTGCTGAAGGTGTCGTACGCCGTGCTGCCGTACGTCCTCGACGAGTACGCGCTGCTGCCCTGCGGCGGCGCGCTGGGACGGGGCTGCGGCCCGCTGGTGCTCAGCCGCGGAGCCGACGCGGACCTGACCGGCCGCACGGTCGCCGTACCCAGCGAGAAGTCGACGGCGTACCTGCTCTTCCGGCTCTGGGCCGCGGACACGGTCCCCGGTGGGGTCGGCGAGATCGTGGTCATGCCGTTCCACGAGATCATGCCGGCCGTGCGGGACGGGAAGGTCGACGCGGGCCTCGTCATCCACGAGGCACGTTTCACGTACCAGAACTACGGGCTGCACAAGCTCGCCGACATGGGTGAGCACTGGGAGCGGACGACCGGGCTGCCCATCCCGCTGGGCGCGATCATCGCCAAGCGCTCGCTCGGCGACGACACGCTGAAGCTGCTCGCCGACTCGACCCGCGCCTCGGTCCGCGCCGCCTGGGACGACCCGGAGGCCTCCCGTCCCTACGTCCTGGAACACGCCCAGGAGATGGATCCGAGCGTCGCCGACCAGCACATCGGCCTGTACGTCAACGAGTTCACGGCCGATCTGGGCGACGACGGGTATGCCGCCATCCGCGGACTGCTCACCCGTGCGGCGGCCGAGGGGCTGCTGCCGCCCCTCGGCCCGGATGCGCTGAACTTCCCGTAGATACAGGCGGGACATCCCTTATGTCCCGCACTTCGCGTACGGCCCGAGTACGGCACGCACTCCGAGTACGGCCGTACTTCCCGTACTTCCCGTGCGTCCTATACGTCGAGCTGGTCCGCGACCGCGCGCAGCAGGCCCGCGATCTTCTTGCCGGAGGCCTTCTCCGGGTAACGGCCCTTCTCCAGCATCGGCGTGATGTTCTCCAGGAGGGTCGTCAGGTCCTGGACGATGGAGGCCAGTTCGTCCGGCTTGCGGCGCTGCGCGGCCGCGACGGAGGGGGTCGGGTCCAGGATGGTCACCGAGAGTGCCTGGTCGCCGCGCTGGCCCGCGACGACACCGAACTCCACGCGCTGGCCGGGCTTGAGAGCATCGACTCCGGCGGGCAGGACCGAGGAATGAACGAAGACGTCGCCGCCGTCGTCGCGGGAGAGAAAGCCGAAGCCTTTCTCGCTGTTGAACCACTTGACCTTGCCGGTAGGCACGTCTGTCCTCGTCCTCGTACTCGTCGGGAACTGCTCTGAAAACTGCTCGGCGGTTGCAGGGGCAACTGCCCTTAAACGGCTCTGGATAGCACTACAGCGGGTCGTCGGACCCGCCGGTACCAAGGCTAATGGTCCGACGGCTGGTGACAAGACGTCGCTGGATTGTTCCTTCGCGCAGGGAACTACCCTGGTCCGGTGCGTGACAAAACCCAAGCGAATTCCGCCGAAGCCGGTGACCGGCTGATCCGTGCCGGTGCCATCGTCTTCTTCATCGGAGCGTTGGCCACACTGGTCACCGTGGCCCCGCTGCTACTCGGTACGACGCCTTTTCCGACCTACATGTTCGGCTTGAGCATGCTCATGGGTGTCGGATTCCTGTTGGCCGGAGCCGGTGTGCTCCAGTCGATCGCGGAGGGCCGCCGCCGGGCGCGCGCGGCACGCGGCTAGGCGCGCGGCACGGCTGGGGCGCCCGCTACGGCCGGTAGTCCGCCAGCCACTCCGGGAACCGGGTGAGGTCGGCGAGGACGACGTCCGCGCCCGCCGCGCGCAGCTCCGCCGCGTCGCACGGCCCGGTGGTCACGGCGACGGAGTAGGCGTTCGCCGTGTGCGCGCCGCGTACGTCTCCGACGTGGTCGCCGACGTACACGCTCGCGCCGTGCTCGCGCAGCGCCTCCGCCTTCTGCTCGGCCCACAGGTTGCCGACGACCTCGTCCGCGTCGATGCGCAGATGCTCCAGGTGCAGCTTGGCGTTGGGCTCCCACTTCGCGGTGACGACGACGGCCCGCCCGCCGGCCGCGTGCACGGCGGCGACGGCCTCCCGGGCGCCGGGCATCGCGAGCGTGCCGGTGATGGCGTACGTGGGGTACATCTCACGGTAGAGATCGGCTATGGCCGCGACGTCCTGGGCCGGGAACCAGTTGACCAGCTCGTCCTCCAGCGGCGGCCCGAGCCGCGTGATCACCAGATCGCAGTCGATGTACGTCCCTGTCCGCGCGGAAAGCGCCTGGTAGCAGGCGTGGATACCGGGGCGGGAGTCGATCAGGGTCATGTCGAGGTCGAACCCGACGGTCAGCGCGGGGGAGGTCGTGTCAGCCGAAGTCATATGGGCCATTGTGCCCAGCGGGGCGCGCGGCCGTCGGCGGGGCGGGTGCCCGGTCAGCGTGGGCGCTGTGAGCGCCACACCAGGTACAGGGCCGAGGCCACGGCCGCGCCGCGGACGACCCAGGGCCAGGTCTCGGTGATCGCGTCGTTCATGTGGCCCTGGGCGATGGGGGCACCCCAGCGGCCGTTCGTACGGCCCCACAGCCAGACGATGCCGGCGGTGGCGGCCAGGCCCGGCAGGACGAGGACCGCCCACTTCGACTCGGCGGGGGTCAGCCGGCGCGAGCCGTAGGCGATGAGCCAGCCGAGACCCAGGGCGAACCAGTTGCCGAGGACGGCGCCGGCGACCAGGAGGACCGCGGCGAGCAGGAGGAGGGGGTTGGTCCAGCCGCTGAGGCGGGGGAGGCGGCGGCGCGCGGGGGCGTCGTCGGTCTCGGCCGCCGCCCGCACCTCGGGCTCCTTCTCCGGAGCCGCTTCCCTGGCGGCCGGCCCCGCTCCCGGCCCCGCTCCCCCGTCGGGCTTTTCGCGGGGCGGCGGCTTGAGCAGCTCGGGGATCTCCACGCCGCCGACGAACCCCGGCACGCTGTCCCCGAGCCCGAACGGGCTGCTGTCCACCCGCCACCAGTCGGGCTGGGTCGCGCTGTCGCCGAGCTCGTGGGCGCTCGCGAGGTGCGGCGGGGACGGGGCGTCGGCGTTCTCGGTGGGTGCCGCTTCGGCGGCGCGCGGCCTCGGGACGACACGGCGCAGGCCCTTGGGGCGGGTCTCCGGTTCGGCAGCGCGCTGGCTGGGGACGGCGGCCCACGGCTCCGGCGCGGGTCCGGCGGCGCCGTCCTGGCCGGCCGCCGCGACGATCTCGTCGGGGGTGCCGAGGCGAGCGAGGATGCGGCGGACGGCGGCGGGGCTGTCGACGGTCGTCTTCGCGCGGCGGCGGTCGATCTCGTTGCGCAGCTCGGAGACCAGCCGCATGCGTGTCGCGGACGGCAGCTGGCGCTGCTGGGCCAGGTCGCCGACCCGGCTCAGGTAGTCGAAGACGAGCTGGTCGCTCTCAATCCCCACGAAGTCCCCTCCGGGGCGCGTGCGTTGGATACCCCGTGCTGACGGTACCGGGTTTTTCGCCCCCTCCGCCCCTACCCGCCCCTTGCCTGAAGGCTGCACCCCCGGACCCCCCGGAAAAGCTCGCGCGGCTCCCCGCGCCCCCTGTCCCCGGGGTGCGGGGAGCCGCGCGCCAACACCCCGGCCCCGCCCCACCCGCTACCGTTGACAGGATGAGCACCGAGACCGCTCCGCGTTCCCTGGCGGAGGCCCTCCGCGCGCGGGACGACGCCTCACTGTCCGCGCTCCTCAGGTCCCGCCCGGACCTGATCACCCCCGTCCCCACCGACCTCACGCAGCTCGCCACCCGCGCAGGCACCCGCGCGTCGGTCGTCCGTGCCCTGGAGCGCCTGGACCGGTTCGCGCTGCAGACGGCGGAGGCCCTGGCCCTGGCGGCGGAACCGGCGACGTACGACGAGCTGCTCGGGCTGATGGCGGGTGACGAGCGGGACCCGGCGGTCACGGCGGCGTTCCCGCACGCGCTCGGGACGCTGCGCGAGCAGGCGCTGGTCTGGGGCCCCGACGACCGTCTCCGACTCGTACGGACGGCCCGGGAGCTGCTCGCGCCGTCCCCGCAGCACCCGTCCCCGACGGGACTCGGACCGACCGTCGCGGAGGCGACGGCGGGCAGCATGTCTCCGGGGCGCATCCAGGAGATCGTGGTGGCGGCCGGGCTGCCGAGCACCCACGACTCGGTGTCGGCGGTGGCCTCGCTCACCGCGCTGTTCGCGGACCGGGAGCGGATGTCGGCGCTCCTCGACGAGGCGCCCGTCGACTCGCTGGACGTGCTGTCGCGGCTGGTGTGGGGGCCGCCGTACGGCCAGGTGACGGCCGACCCGGCGCGCCATCTGCGCTGGCTGATCGACCGGGGGCTGCTGCTGCCGACGGCGCCCGGCACGGTCGTCCTGCCCCGGGAGGTCGCCCTGCATCTGCGGGCGGGCCGCGCGCACCGGGCGACCGAGCCGGTGGCGCCCGCGGTCGACGCCGCGCGGACGCACCGTCCACAGGTTGTGGACGCCGCGGCGGCCGGTCAGGCCTACACCGCCCTGGCGACGATCGACGAGCTGCTCAAGGACTGGCACGAGGGCGGACCCGCGGTGCTGCGCGCGGGCGGGCTGAGCGTGCGGGACCTGAAGCGGACGGCGGTGGCGCTCGACGTGGCGGAGCCGGTGGCCGCGTTCTGGGTGGAACTCGCCTACGCGGCGGGCCTGTTGGCGTCGGACGGCGAGGCCGACGAGCGGTACGCGGCGACGCCCGGGTACGACGAGTGGCTGGAGCTGCCCGCCGCCGAGCGCTGGGCGCGGCTGGCCTCGGCGTGGCTGGCGGCGACCCGCACGGCGGGCCTGGTCGGCGGGAGGGACGCGAAGGACCGTACGTTGTCGGCGCTGGGCCCCGGTCTGGACCGTTCCGCGGCACCCGAGGTCCGCCACCGCGTCCTCACCCTGCTCGCCGCGCTCCCCGAGGGCGCCTCCGCCACCGCGGACTCCGTCCTGGCCCGCCTCCACTGGGAACGCCCGCTCAGAGGCCCCCAGTCCGCGGCGACGGACGACCTGCGCGCCCGGCTGGCCCGGTGGACCCTGTCCGAGGCGGAGATGCTGGGGATCACGGGCCGGGGCGCGCTGTCGGCGCAGGGGCGGGCGCTCCTGGGATTCCCGTCGCCGTCCGCGCGGGAAGGCGAAACCACCGGATCCGCCCAGCAGACCGGACCCACCGGGTCCGCCCAGCAGACCAAGCTCACGGAGTCCGCGCGGCAGACCGGGCCCACCGGCCCCGGCGACAAGCTCCCCGCCCACAAGCACCACCACCACACCCTCGCCCCCGAGACGCCCACCCGCTCCCCCGCCGAACAGGCCGCGGCCGCCGCGCGGGCAGCCCGTCTGCTCGCCCCGCTCCTCCCTGAGCCGCTGGACCACGTCCTCCTCCAGGCGGACCTGACGGCGGTCGCGCCGGGCCCGCTGGAGCGCCCCCTGGCGGACACGCTCGGCGTCCTGGCGGACGTGGAGTCGAAGGGCGGGGCGACGGTCTACCGCTTCACGCCGGGTTCGGTGCGCCGGGCGCTGGACGCGGGCCGCTCGGCGTCGGACCTGCACGCGTTCCTGGCCACCCACGCGCGCACCCCGGTCCCGCAGCCGCTCACGTATCTGATCGACGACGTGGCGCGCCGGCACGGCCATCTGCGGATCGGCGCGGCCTCGGCGTACGTCCGCTGCGACGACGACGCGCTGCTGAACGAGATCCTCGCCGACAAGCGCTCGCAGGGACTGCGCCTGCGTCGCCTCGCCCCCACGGTCCTGGCCGCCCAGGCCGATCCGGCCGCCCTCCTCGAAGGCCTCCGCTCGATGGGCTTCGCGCCCGCCGCCGAGTCCGCGGAGGGCGACGTCCTGATCACCCGCGCACACGCCCACCGCACCCCGCCGCGCACCGCACCCGAGCCCGTCCCGGACGGCCCCCCGGTCCCCGACGCCACCCTCCTCGGCGCCGCGGTCCGCGCCATCCGCGCCGGCGACCTGGCCTCCACCGCCCCCCGCAAGCAGACCCCGGAGACCGGCGCCCCGGCCAACGGCGCCCTCCCCCGCACCAGCTCCGCCGAGACCCTCGCCACCATGCAGGCCGCCGTCATGACCGGCGACTCGCTCTGGATCGGCTACGTGAACGCCGAGGGCGCCGCCAGCCAGCGCGTCATCGCCCCGATCCGCGTCGAGGGCGGCTTCGTCACGGCGTACGACCACACGGCGGACGAAGTCCGCACCTATCCGTTGCACCGCGTGACCGGAGTGGCGGAGCTGGCGGACGACCAGCCGTGATCACCGCCCCTTGAGGCACACTGGACGTTTGGCCGGTCACCCGCGCGGGGTGGTCGGCGCGCAGAAAGGGACGGGTGTGAACGGACCCCTCATCGTCCAGAGCGACAAGACACTGCTTCTCGAAGTCGATCACGAGCTGGCCGACGCCTGCCGGCGGGCCATCGCCCCGTTCGCGGAGCTGGAGCGGGCGCCCGAGCACATCCACACCTACCGGGTGACGCCGCTGGGGCTGTGGAACGCGCGGGCCGCGGGGCACGACGCGGAGCAGGTCGTCGACGCGCTCGTGGAGTTCAGCCGGTATCCGGTTCCGCACGCGCTGCTCGTCGACATCGCGGAGACCATGGACCGCTACGGGCGGCTCACCCTCAGCAAGCACCCCGCCCATGGCCTCGTCCTCACCACCACCGACCGGCCCGTGCTCGAAGAGGTGCTGCGGTCCAAGCGGATCGCGCCGCTGGTCGGCAACCGGCTCGACGCCGACACCGTGGCCGTGCATCCGTCCGAGCGCGGTCAGATCAAGCAGACGCTGCTGAAGCTGGGCTGGCCGGCCGAGGACCTCGCCGGGTACGTGGACGGGGAGGCGCACCCGATCGAGCTGGCCGAGGACGGCTGGGCGCTGCGGCCGTACCAGAAGCAGGCCGTGGAGAACTTCTGGCACGGCGGCAGCGGCGTCGTCGTGCTGCCCTGTGGCGCCGGGAAGACACTCGTCGGCGCCGGGTCCATGGCGCAGGCCAAGGCCACCACGCTCATCCTTGTCACCAACACCGTCTCCGCCCGGCAGTGGAAGCACGAGCTGGTGAAGCGGACCTCGCTGACCGAGGACGAGATCGGCGAGTACAGCGGTACGAAGAAGGAGATCCGGCCGGTCACCATCGCCACCTACCAGGTGCTGACGACCAGGCGGAAGGGTGTCTATCCGCACCTCGAACTCTTCGACTCCCGTGACTGGGGGCTCATCGTCTACGACGAGGTGCATCTGCTGCCCGCGCCCGTCTTCAAGTTCACCGCGGACCTGCAGGCGCGTCGCCGGCTGGGCCTCACGGCCACCCTCGTGCGCGAGGACGGGCGGGAGTCGGACGTCTTCTCGCTCATCGGTCCCAAGCGGTTCGACGCGCCCTGGAAGGAGATCGAGGCCCAGGGGTACATCGCGCCCGCCGACTGTGTCGAGGTCCGGGTGAATCTGACGGACTCCGAGCGGCTCGCGTACGCCACCGCCGAGACGGAGGAGAAGTACCGCTTCTGCGCCACGACCGCGACCAAGCGGAAGGTGACGGAGGCGATCGTCCGCCGGTTCGCCGGGCAGCAGATCCTTGTCATCGGGCAGTACATCGACCAACTCGACGAGCTGGGCGAGCACTTGAACGCGCCCGTCATCAAGGGCGAGACGAGCAACGCGGAGCGCGAGCGGCTCTTCGAGGCCTTCCGGCAGGGGGAGATCTCCGTCCTGGTCGTGTCCAAGGTCGCGAACTTCTCCATCGACCTGCCGGAGGCCACGGTCGCCATCCAGGTGTCGGGCACCTTCGGGTCACGGCAGGAGGAGGCCCAGCGGCTCGGACGGGTGCTGCGGCCCAAGGCCGACGGGCACCAGGCCCACTTCTACTCCGTCGTCGCCCGCGACACCATCGACCAGGACTTCGCCGCCCACCGGCAGCGGTTCCTGGCCGAACAGGGCTACGCCTACCGGATCATGGACGCCGACGAGTTGCTGGCCGACACCGACAGCTGACCCGCGACCAGCAGCGCCAGCAGCGGGTAAGGCGACGCCAACGGCTGCTGCCACCAGGGGAGTTGCAGATCCAGGGCGCCCTGATGCGGGACCAGCCACAGGGTGCGGGCGGTGAAGACCGCGGCCGCCGTCAGGGCCAGGCGGCGGTGGTGCTCGGCGTACAGCACGGCGATCAGCGGGACGCACCACACCCAGTGGTGCGACCAGCTGATCGGGGAGATCAGCAGCCCGGTGAGGGCGGTGACGAGGACGCCCCGCCGGTCGGTGCGCGCGCGCCGGGCCAGCCACAGCCCCGCCAGCGCCACCGCCAGCGCGGGTACGGACCACAGCGGGCCGGGGACCGGGTCCCCCAGGGCGCGGGCGATCAGGCCCTGGAGCGACTGGTTGTCGACGATCCACGCCTTGCCGACCCTGTCGGTCTCGTACAGCCGCCGGGTCCAGAAGTCGACGCTCGCACCGGGGAGCGCGAGGGCGCCGACCAGAGCCGTCCCGGCGAATGCGGACGCGGCGGTGACCGCCTCCCGTCGCCGGCGGGTGAGCAGCAGATACGCGATGAAGAGGGCCGGTGTCAGTTTCAGCCCGGCCGCGATGCCCAGCGCAATGCCCTTGCCCCGGGCGCCGGGCGGCCGGGTCAGGTCCCAGAGGATCAGGCAGGCCACAGCGAGGTTGATCTGGCCGAAGAGAACGGTCTGGAAGACGGGTTCGAGCCACAGCGCGAGGGCGGTGGCGGCGCAGCGGGCGGGCAGTTCGGCCGACAGGCCCGCGAGCCGGCAGGAGAGCCGGACCAGCACGGCCAGCAGCACCACGTTTCCGGCGACGAAGGCCACCTTGAGGGCGGTCGGCGGAAGCCAGGCGGTCGGGACGAAGAGGAGCGCGGCGAAGGGCGGATACGTGGCGGGAAGGTGCCACCGCGTGACGGTGAAGCCGTAGAGATCCGTGCCGTGCAGTACGGCCGCGCCCTCGGCCCGGTAGACCAGCGCGTCGGCCATGGTGGCGTGCGTGACGACGCAGAGCGCGCAGAAGGCGCCGAGGGAGAGAGCCAGGAGGAGGGCCACCAGCGGGGGCCGGGTGAACCGGGTGGACCAGGCAGACCAGGCGGACCGGAACCGGGCGGACCGGGTGGGGGACCAGGCGGACCGGGTGGACCGGGTGGAAGCGGTGAACTGGGTTACTTCGGTGGGTGGGTGGTCGGTCACGTTCCGTTGTGGCACGGAGCGACCCTAGTGCCGGGCGGGACACCCCGGCGTACGGCTCACCGCCGCCGTACGCCAGCTTCCTCGCCGTACTCGCCGAGGAGCACCACGCCGACGGCCGCCTCCGCGAACACCTTCACGGCGCGCAGGGCGTCGCCGAGGCGGTGGCGGTGGTGCGTGGAGGAGGCGGCGGTCGCACCATGGGGCTGAACCGGATGGACAGGACCTGGGCCGAACGTTGCTGCGCTCATGTATCCATGGTGGAACGCGGGGCTCCCCGCGGCGTCGGTCTTCGGACCGAACCTCGGCGACCCCCTCGTACACCTGCGGGCCGCCCCCCGTACGCCTCCCGGGGGACCCCGGCCCCTAGGGTTCTCAGGGGCGCGCCCCTGAGTCCCGCGCGCAAGCTCCCCGGAGCCCCGCGGAGAACCCACCGCACCGAGCTCCCGGAGCCCCGCGGAGACACGCCGCAGACAACCTCCCGAGCCCCGCGGAGACAAACCGCATCGAGCCCCCCGAGCCCCGCGGAAAACGGTTGGCCCCCGCACCCTCCGGTCACCTAGAATCTCCGCTCTTGCCCGCCTCCCTTCACGGAGTGCCGCCGCCCGGCCGGAAACCGGACGGCATCCCGGAATCACGCACCGATTCACCCAGGAATCACGCACCGATCCGCCCAGGAGTCAGGTGCGGATTCACTGCGGGATCACCCACGCAGCAGGTCCCCGGAGGCAACCCCCGTGTCCACCGCGCCCGACTACCCGCCCGACCACCAGTCCGACTACCCGTCCGACGCCCTGTCCGACGACCCCCTCTCCCGAGAGCGGACCCACCTCGGCGAGTCCCGTGCCGCCCTGCGCGCGATGCGCGAGGACGTGGAGAACCTCGACATCGGCGACGTCACCGCGAACTGGGTGAACGCCGAGGTGCTGCACCGGCAGATCGGCGAGCGCATCAAGGCGCTGGCCGACCTCAGCCACACCCCGCTGTTCTTCGGACGGCTCGACTATCTGCACGCACCGGGCGCCGAGAAGGCCGAGGGCGCGCAGGGTGAGCGGTTCTACATCGGGCGGCGGCATGTGCACGACGCCGACGGCGACCCGATGGTCATCGACTGGCGCGCGCCGGTGTCGCAGCCGTTCTACCGGGCCTCGAAGAAGGACCCGATGGACGTCGGGCTCAGGCGCCGCTTCGGCTACACCGGCGGCGACCTCACCGCGTACGAGGACGAGCATCTGTCGGACCCGGCCGAGGCGGCGACCACCAGCAAGCTGCTCCAGCAGGAGATCGAGCGCCCGCGCGTCGGCCCGATGCGCGACATCGTGGCGACGATCCAGCCGGAGCAGGACGAGATCGTACGGTCGGGGCTGTCCGGCTCGGTGTGTGTGCAGGGAGGCCCCGGCACCGGGAAGACCGCCGTCGGCCTGCACCGGGTCGCGTATCTGCTGTACGCGCACCGGGAGCGGCTCGCCCGCACCGGCACCCTGGTCATCGGGCCGAACAGGTCCTTCCTGCACTACATCGAGCAAGTCCTCCCGGCGCTCGGCGAGTTGGAGGTCAAGCAGGCGACCGTGGACGACCTGGTCGCGCATGTCGAGGTGCGCGGAAGCGACGAGGCGGCGGCCGCCGTCATCAAGGGTGACGCCCGGATGGCGGAGGTGCTGCGGCGGGCCGTGCGCTCCCATGTGACGCTGCCGACCGAGCAGGTCGTCGTGGTGCGCGGCTCGCGGCGCTGGCGCGTCGCGGCGTACGAACTCGAGGAGATCGTGCGGGAGTTGCTGGACCGGGACATCCGGTACGGCGCCGCGCGTGAGGCCCTTCCACAGCGGATCGCGCACGCCGTGCTGGTGCAGATGGAGCGGTCGGGCGAGGCGCCGGACGACCGGGTTCAGGACGCCGTCGCCCGCAACACCGCCGTGAAGGCCGCGGTCAAGGCGATCTGGCCGCCTGTCGACCCCGCGAAACTCGTGCTGCGGCTGCTCTCCGACGCCGGCTTCCTCGCCGCCCACGCGGCCGGGATCCTCGACGAGGACGAGCAGAAGGAGATCCTCTGGGCGAAGCCCGTGCGCTCCGTGAAGTCCGCCACATGGTCACCCGCGGACGCCGTGTTGATCGACGAGGCGAACGATCTCGTCCGGCGCACGCACTCGCTCGGGCACGTGGTGCTCGACGAGGCACAGGATCTGTCGCCGATGCAGTACCGGGCGGTGGGGCGGCGCTGCACGACCGGGTCGGCGACCGTGCTCGGGGATCTCGCGCAGGGCACCACCCCTTGGGCGACCCGGAGCTGGGACGAGGCGCTGCGCCATCTCGGCAAGGAGGAGGCCGTCGTCGAGGAGCTGACGGCGGGCTTCCGCGTGCCCACCGACGTCATCACCTACGCCTCCCGGCTGCTGCCGCACATCGCGCCCGGGCTGACGCCGGTGGCCTCGGTACGGGAGAACCCGGGCTTCTTCGAGGTGCGGCCGAGCGCGGCGGACTCCGAAGTGGTGGGCGCCTGCGCGGAGTTGCTGCGCAACGAGGGGTCGATCGGGCTCATCGCGGCCGACGCCCGGATCGCCGTCCTCGCCGAGGCGCTGACGGCGGCCGGGCTGACGTACCTCGAACCGGGCGAGGAGACGACGGCGCAGACCCGCCTCACGCTCGTGCCGGCCTCGCTCGCCAAGGGTCTCGAGTACGACTACGTGGTGCTCGACGAGCCGGGGGCCGTGGTCGACGGCGAACCGGACGAGCGGACCGGCCTGCGCCGTCTGTACGTGGCCCTGACCCGAGCGGTCTCCGGCCTGATCGTCACGCACGCGGCCCCACTGCCGACCCAACTCGCCTAGGCCGGTCCGGCGGATCAGGTCGCAGGGAACGGGCGGCGCCTCCTCGACGCCGGTCAGCGGGGCTTGGTGCGTGCAGCTGCAAGGCGGAGGAGGGAGTCGACGCGGAGCGTCGGCGAGTGACGACAACGCCGCAGGTGGGCGTGCCAAGCCCCGCGTCTGCGGCATGATCCGCCGGACCGGCCTCAGGACCGGTCCGGCAGGGATTTCAGCAAAGCGTCCAGGAGGCCGGGGAACCGGGCGTCGAGGTCGTCGCGGCGCAGCTGCACATAGCGGTTGCGGCCGACGGCCCGGGTCGAGGTGATCCCGGCCTCGCGCATGATCTTCATGTGGTGCGAGACGGTCGACTTGTGCAGGTGCGCGACCCCCAGCGCGTCGGGCGCGCAGCTGAACCGCTCACCGCCCGCGTACACCTTCAGCAGCCACAGCCGCACCGGGTCGCCGAGCGCGTGCAACACCTTGACCAGCTCGATGTCGTCCGCGTCGGGCTGCGGGAGCCACTCGCCCTCCTCACTCACGGCGCTCACCCATGCCCGGATCCCTCTCCTCGCGTCGCCTCATACCGTTTGACAATTATCCAACAGTCTCTATGGTTTGACCAACGTCAAACCAATCTCGCGCATCTACGGACCTTGGGGGGAACCCGTGCGCCTACGCCTGCTCCTGCTCGCCCTCGGCACCTTCGCCGTCGGAACGGACGGCATGGTGATGGCCGGCATCCTGCCGCTCATCGGCCGCGACCTGGACGTCTCCATCTCGGTCGCCGGACAGGTGGTGACCGTCTTCGCCCTGTCGTACGCCGTCCTCGCGCCGGTGCTCGCCACGGTCACCGCGCGCTGGCCGCGCCGCCGCGCCCTGCTCACCGCGCTCACCGTCTTCAGCCTCGCCAACGCCCTGACGGCGCTGGCCCCTTCGTACGGCGCCCTGCTCGCCACCCGCGTGCTCGCCGCCGCCGGAGCCGCCCTCTACACCCCCACCGCGAACGCCGTCGCCACCGGGCTCGTCCCGCCGGAGCGGCGCGGGCGGGCGATCGCCGTGGTGATGGGCGGGCTGACCGTCGCCACGGCGCTCGGGGTGCCGCTGGGCACCTGGATCGGCCGTACCGACTGGCGGCTGACCATGTGGCTGGTGACGGGGCTAGGGGTGGCCGCTTTCGCCGGTCTGGCGCTGCTGTTGCGCGAACTCCCGCAGCCGGCAGCCGCGTTGACCCTGCGTGAACGGCTGAGGCCGCTCGCCGACCCGCGCGTCCTGGGCGCGGCCCTGACCACCTTCCTGGTCTTCCTGGCCTTCCAGACGTCGTTCATCTACTACACCGTGGCCACCTTCCCGGCGACGGGCGGCGACCAGGACCGGCTGACGCTGCTGCTCCTGGTCTCCGGGATCGCGTCGGTCGGGGGTTCCTCGGTCGGCGGACGGCTGGTGGACACATGGGGACCGCGGGCGGTGATCATGTCGTGCAGCGCGGCGTACGTGATGTTCGCGGCGGCCTCGCCCTGGACGCTGCGGACGATGCCGACGGCGCTCGCCGCCTCCGCGCTCACCCCGCTGTTCGGCTGGTCGATCGCGGTCGCGCTGATCACCCGCGTGGCCTCCCTCGACCCCGCCAACGCGCCTGTCCTGGTCTCCCTCAACAGCAGCGCGCTCTACCTGGGCGTGGCGGCGGCGGGCGGCACCGGCAGCCTGGCGATCACGCTCTTCGGGGACCGGTGGTTCCTGCTGGTGGGAGCGGGCCTGATGGTGGTGGCGACGGCGGTGGCGGCGGTCACGACCCGGACGCCCCGCGCGAAGGAAGGAGCGGTGGCACCGGATCCGGTACGGGTGTGAAAAGCACCGGTGGCCCCCGGCGCTACACGCCGAGGGCCACCAACGACCGTACAGACAGAGCTACTTGAACTTACGGCTGGTCGCCAGATAGACCTGCTTGGCGTTCTTGCCGAGGCGCGGCCCGGTGATGAACGTCTTGCGGTCGCTGAGCGAGTTGTTGGACACCAGATAGGTCCGGCCGTTGTGGGTCATGAACCAGGGGCCGCCGGAGGCGCCGCCGTTCATCGTGCAGCCGATCATGAACTGGGCGGGGACGTTGCTCGCGAGCACGAAGCGCTTGGTGGCGCCGCGGCAGTCGTACATCTTCGAGCCGTCGTACGGCGATTCGGCGGGATAGCCGCGGACCTTCATGGACTTGACCTTGTTGGCCGCCGGGGCGTTGAACCACACCGGAAGAGCCGAACCGAGCTGCTCCTGGAGGGACTTCTTGCCGCTCTCGGGCTTCACGTGCAGCACGGCGTAGTCGTACGCCGAGGCCGAGTTGCCCTGGTGGCCGCCGCCCTTGATCCACTGGGACGACGTGGTGGCCCAGTTCGCCCACCAGACGCCGTACGGGGAGACGGACTTGGCGCGCGGGTCGGTGATCTGGCTGTTGCTCAGCTTCGCGCCGTTGTTGAACGACGGGACGAAGGCGATGTTGCGGTACCAGCCGCCGCCCTTGCCCGCGTGCACACAATGGCCCGCGGTCCACACCAGGTTGGACTTGCCCGGGTGCGCCGGGTCGGTGACGACCGCGGCGGAACACACCATGTTGCCCTCGGGCGAGGAGAAGAACAGCTTGCCGACCGGCGGCGCGTAGTGGTGGTAGGTCGCCTTGACCTTGGTGGCCGCCTTCCGCTTCACCTTCCCGTCGGGCAGGTAGGAGGTGGCGCCGCTGCCGGAACCGGAGCTGGTGCTGCCCGCCTGCGCGACCGGGATCTCGGCCTTCGCCCGGGCCATCTGCTCCGGCGTCCAGAAGTTCTCGATGTACGGGTTGGCGAAGTCCTCCGCCTTGGACGCCCAGTCGCTGTAGTCCTTCCACCCCCCGTTCTTCCACTTGTCCAGGGCGTCGCCGCTGAGATCGGTGGGGATGCCGGCGGGCAGCTTGTAGCCGCCGAGCGAGACGGACCCGTCGTCGCTGCCGGTGTCGACGCCCTGGTCCGCCTTGTTCGCCTGGTCCGCCTGGGCGGACGCGGAGGACTGGGCGGAAGCCCCGTCGTCCTTCTTGCTGTCACAGGCCGTCGTCGTGACCATGAGGGCCGCGATCACGGCCGCTGCGGCCGCGAGCGAGCGGCTGCGTATGGATGGCATGGAGCCTTGTCCCCCTGTTGCTGCGCATGTGCGTCTTTGTCATGCCCCGGCTCATCGGGGCATCCCTAATATGCACGTACGCGGCCGGGCCGTGATCGAGGCGAGACTCTCAACACAGAACAACTACCTGGCGGATATGGATCCGTGACCTCAGGGATCAAGCCCCCTGGTGCTCCCCCTCGCCCCCTTCCCGCCCTCCCCTTGACCTCTCTCGCCCTCGGCCTGCCTACGCGTCCAGGGCCGCCCGCCACTCCCGCACCGCGTCCGCCGAGACGGGGGCCGTCCAGCCACCCGGGCGGGCGGCGCCGCCGATGTGGAAGGCGTCGATACCGGCGGCACGCAGGCGGGGCACGTGGTCGAGGCGGAGTCCGCCGCCGACCATGATCCGCGGCTCGTAACCGGGCTCGCCGCGGCGCGCGGCCTCGGCGACGAGGACGGCGAGGCCGTCGTCCACGCCCGCGGAGGACCCGGCCGTGAGGTAGGCGTCGAGGCCGGGCAGGTCCGCGAGCTGCTTGCGCAGGGCGTCGCGGTCGGCGGCGCGGTCGATCGCGCGGTGGAAGGTCCAGCGGCAGCCGTCCAGTTCGGCGACGATCCGCTCCACGACGGCGAGGTCGGGACCGCCGTGCTCGTCGAGGAACCCCAGGACGAACTCGTCCGCCCCCGCCGTGCGCATCTCCCCGGCGACGCGCACGAGCCCGTCGGCGTCCCCCGCGGCGAACCCGTCCGTCAGCCGCAGCATCACACGCAGCGAGATGTCGACGGCGGCGCGGATCCCGGCGAAGGTCTCCACGGGCGGGGTGAGCCCGTCCGCGGCCATGTCGGTGACCAGCTCCAGCCGGTCCGCACCTCCGGCCTCAGCGGCGACCGCGTCCTCGACGCCGAGGGCGATCACCTCCAGGACTGCGCGCTTACTCATGGGACCTCTTCCCTTGGGCGGCTACAGGTCTAGTCCAATCTAAGCGTACGCCGGTGGGGGCCGCCGCCGCGACAAGATCGCCCCAGGCCGTGGTGCGGGCGGGGGTGAGTCCCGCTCCCGCCGCGCCTGCCCGTCCCCATCCTTCCGGGGCCCCGCCCGAGGCCGCGGTGGGTTGTTCGTCGGCTGCGGATCGGTCGGGGCTCGTCGCGCACGGTTCGGGCTTGTCGCGCACGGTTCGGGCTTGTCGCGCACGGTTCGGGCTTGTCGCGCACGGTTCCCCGCGCCCCTGACAGGAGCGCGGGGAACCGCGCGACGAAAACCTCACGGCCGACCCGGCCGACCCGTCAGCCGAAGATGGTCAGCTCCTCCTCCGCCGCACCCGCGAGCTCGTACCGGGTACCGTCCAGCGGCCGCCCCGCGTAGAGCCGTACGAGCGTGGCGGCATCCCCGATGTACCGGGCCGGCGTCCGCTCCCCCGACACGCCTCCCAACCGCAGCGGCTCGTCCAGGTCGTCGAGGTCGGCGTGCAGCGGCACATGCCCCTTCTTCCGGCTGATCCGCGCGAGCAGGGTGAGCGCGTACGGCAGCCCCGGGCCCGCGTACGCCCCGGGCTCCCCGAAGGCCTCGCGGACATCGCCGGCGTGCACCCACTCGCCGAGCGCGACCGGGTCGAGGACCCCGCCGGCCTTGGCGATCGCCGGGCCCGCCTCGGTCATCCCGCGCTCCAGCTCGTCCACGATCTGCGTCACGGACCAGTCGGCCCGCTCGGCGATGTCGCGGTCGTTCGCCTCGGGTGAGAACACCCCCTTCTCGAACCGGCTCTCCACCACGCGGGTCAGCGCGGCCCCGCAGTGCGCGAGCACATGCCGGACCGTCCACCCCGGGCAGGCGGTCGGCAGCGCGAAGTCCTCCTCCGGCCGGCCGCGCAACAGCGGTACCAGCGCGTCACGCTCAACGGTCAACAGCAGCCCCGGCAGCTCGGGGTCCCGTTCTTCGTGCACATCAGCGGGGTTCGTCATGTGTTCCACGCTAGGGCCTGTACCCGGCGGAGGAGAATGAACCCATGGCCGACCTCGACGCGCTGCGCAGCCGCTGGAACCGTGCACTGGAGGGGGTCCGCTCCCCCGGGGGCCCCGACCCGGCCCCGTACGCGGACCATCTCCTCACCCGCTGGCAGGAGCCGCAGCGCCGCTATCACACGCTCGCGCACCTCACGGCGGTCCTCGACCGCGTCGACGTGCTGGAGGAGTACGCGGACGATCCGGACCTGGTGCGGCTGGCCGCCTGGTTCCACGACGCCGTGTACCTCCCGGACCGCTCCGAGAACGAGGAGCGGTCGGCCCACCTCGCCGAACGCGCGCTCCGCGAGGCCGGGGTGTCCGACGAGGACACCGCGGAGGTCGCCCGGCTGGTCCGCCTCACCGTCACCCACGCCCCGGCCGACGGCGACCGCAACGGCCAGGTGCTGTGCGACGCCGACCTGGCGATCCTGGCCTCGTCCCCGGAGACGTACGCCGCCTACACCGTCGCCGTCCGCCAGGAGTACGCCTTCGTCCCGAACGACGCCTTCCGCCGGGGACGGGCGGCCGTGCTGCGTCAACTCCTCGACCTGCCACGGCTGTTCAGGACGCCGTACGGCGAACGGGAGTGGGAGCGGCGGGCGCGCCTGAACATCGGCGGCGAACTGGACCTGCTCGACGCCTGATGATGCCTGACGACGCCTGACGCACGTCGTCCGGCCGCTCACCCGGCCGCCGGGTTCCCGCCGGGTGGCCGCCGGCTGCCTGCGGGCGCCGCGAACAAATCCGTACGTACGGAAGCATGATGCGCCCTATCCTCGCCCGCATGGGAGACACGGGCGGGGACGGGGACCGGGACATGAGCGGGGACGGGCACATGAGCGGGGACGGGGACATGAGCACGGGCGGGGGCCGGCACATGGGCGGGGACTTCGGCGGCGACCAGGTGGCGGAGGCCGTCGCGGGGAGCGTGGCGCTGCTGCGTACCGCGGCCGGACGGGACTGGGACGGCGTCAGGGCGGGGCGTCTGGAGTGGAGTTGCCGGCGGACCGCCGAGCACATCTCCAGTGATCTCATCGCGTACGCGGGGCAGTTGGCCGGGCGGGCCACCACGGCGTACGTGCCTTTCGAGATCGTGATGGACGACGGCACGGACAACACGGGCGTCGTCGACGTGATCGAGACGACCGGCCCGCGCTGTTCGCCGCCGTCGTGCGGACGACGCCCCGGGAGGTTCGGGCCTTCCATCCGTACCCGTTCCGCAGCGCGAACCGGGAGGGGTTCGCCGCGATGGGCATCGCCGAAGTCCTGCTGCACACGCACGACATCGCCGAGGGACTCCAGCTCACCTACGAACCCCCGGCCGCGCTCTGCGAGGGCGTCCTCACCCGGATCTTTCCGCACGTCCGGCCCGGGCCCTCCCCCTGGCGCACCCTCCTGTGGGCGACCGGGCGCGGCGAACTGCCCGGCCGCGCCCCGGTCACCGAGTGGCGCTGGTCCAACAACCTGGTGATCGAGTCCGAGCGGCTCACGCTCCAGGGGGTCACCCCTGCGGCCGCCGCCGACCTGCGGGCGGGCGGCACGGGCGGCTTCGAGTGGATCGAGGGCGGCCCGTTCGAGGGCACCCGGGACGCCGCCGGAATGGTCCTGAAGGCATACGAGGGCGGGGTGCACCGGCCGGAGTGGGGGGTGTTCGTGCTCGTACGGCGAAAGGACGGGCGCGCGGTCGGCGGAATGGGCTTCCACGGGGCCCCCGACGAGGAGGGGCGCGCCGAGGTGGGGTACGACCTCGCGGAGAACGCCCGCGGTCACGGCTACGCCACCGAGGCTCTGCGCGCCCTCGCCGCCTGGGCGCTGGCCCGCGACGACGTCAAACTCCTCCTGGCCGCCGTCGACCGGGCCAACACCCCGTCGCAGGGCGTCATTTCCCGCGCCGGGTTCACGCGGGTGAGCGAGGACGTGGAGCAGTACGCGTACGAGCTGCACGGCATGGACCGTTCACTCCAGCTGTACGCCCGGGAGGCGTGAGGGTCCGCCGAGGCGTGAGGGTCCGCCGAGGCCTGTCCCGACGGCTGACGGCCGCCCGGGAGCGGCGGCCGTCGTGAGAACGCTTCAGCGCCTCACAGGTTTCCCATCGGTTCGATGTCGACCTTGACCGGGGTGCCCCAGATGCGCAGGACCTCGTAATCGGTGAACTCGTGGATCAGGCGGTAGGCCATGCCGGGGCGGGGGGTGCGGCGCTCGGCGGCGAGGTAGCGCTCGGCCTCGTGGCGGTCGCGGCGGGGGGTGCCGCACAGCTGCCACTCCTGGCCGGTCCACACCTCCGGCAGCCAGCGCTGCTGGGGCTGCGGGCGGTCGCCGCGCACGCCGTAACGGGACATCGTGCGCTCGGGGGACTCGTCCGGGCCGGCGGGGCGGCCGTGTCCGTACGCGTCGTTGACCTCGGTGCGGCGGGCGGCGCGGCGGCGGGTCTCGCAGAGCAGGCAGAGGTCGGCGGCGCCCTCGTCCACCGGGCCGTTCGGGTGCTCGGAGCAGCGGGTGGTGGGCGCGGCCGTCGTCACCGTCTCGTCGAGGAGGTCCAGCGCCCGCTTGAGATCCGCCTTGACCTCGTGCAGCTTCGCGTCGGGGGTGTCGGCGGTCAGCGCGTCGCCGTGCTCCCCGAGCAGGCGCAGGGCTCGCCCCAGGGCGGTCAGCTGTGCGTGGTTCATGGCTCCACCTTCGCACGCGCCACTGACAACCCGGCAGGGTCGGCAGGGTCGGCAGGGTCCGTAAGGCCGGCGGGACCGACGGAGCCGGGGGAGTCGGCGGGGCCGGTGGGCTCGGGAAGACCGGTAAGACCTGTGAGGCCGAAAAAGTACGTTGCCGCGAAGCCGACCACGTATCCCGTCAGCAGGCCGCCCGCGTAGATGGCGGCCGTGAGGGCCAGGCCCCGGTTTCCGGAGAGCAGCGGGAACAGGGCCCAGCCCGAGGGGCCGATGGCCGAGGAGCCGACCTTGTCGCCGAGCATGGAGAAGAAGCCGACGAAGGCGCCGCCCGCCGCTCCGCCCGCGCACGCCGTGACGAAGGGGCGGCCGAGGGGGAGCGAGACGCCGTAGATCAGGGGTTCGCCGACCCCGAGAAGGCCTGCGGGGAGGGCCGACTTGATCGTCGTACGGATGGAGGTGTCGTGGCGCAGGCGGACGTACACCGCCGCGGCCGCGCCGACCTGGCCCGCGCCCGCCATCGCCAGGATGGGCAGCAGGACCGTGTAGCCCTGCTGCTCGATGAGGGTGGTGTGGATGGGGATCAGGGCCTGGTGCAGGCCGAGCATGACGAGGGGGAGGAACAGACCGCCGAGGATCAGGCCCGCGAAGACGCCCGTATGGGCCAGCAGCCAGTTCGCCGCCGTGCCGATGGCGGTCGAGAGCTCGCCCGCCGCGTACATGAGGGCGTAGAGCGTCACCAGGCCCGCGATCAGGACCGTCAGGGTGGGGGTGACGAGGACGTCCAGGGCCTCCGGGACCCAGCCGCGGCACCACTTCTCGACGTATGTGCCGAGGACGGCGGCGGCCAGCGCGCCGAGCACCCCGCCCTGGCCCGGCGCGAGCGTCATCCCGAACACCGTCACCTTCGCCACCCCCGCGTACACGATGACCGCCGCCACCGCGCCGCCCAGGACGGGCGTGCCGCCGAACTCCTTCGCCGTGTTGTGCCCGACGAAGACGGCGATCAGCGCGATGAAACCGGCGGCGACGGCGGCGAGGGCGGGGGTGATCGTCCCCAGCCACCCCAGGTTGACCAGCAGGCCGTTCAGACCCGCGATCACGCCGCAGCCGATCAGGGCGGGGATGAGGGGGACGAAGATGTTCGCGATGCGGCGCAGGAGCAGTTTGACGGGTGTGGTGTTGCGCTGTCGCCGGGCCGCCTTCAACTCGGCGCCCCTGGCGGCCAGCTGTTCGGCGGTGCTCGCGCCGGCCAGGAGGGCTTCGAACTCGGGGGTCACCCGGGCGACGGTGCCCGGGCCCAGGACGATCTGGTACGTGTCGTCGTCGGCGACCACGCCGAGCACGGCGGGCAGCGCCCTGAGGGCCTCCTCCTGGACCAGGGACCGGTCCCGCAGGTCCAGGCGGAGGCGGGTCATGCAGTGGGCCGCGGACGTGACGTTGGCGGGGCCGCCGACCAGGGGGAGGATCGCCGCGGCGATCGAGGCGTTCGTTGTGCGCACTCCCCGAGAGTGCTGGTCAGTGGGCCGTCGCCGCCAGCGCCGCGCGCAAGTGGCCCCTGCTCTCCTCCAGAAGGTGGGCCGCGGTGGGGCCGTCCACGCCGCTCAGGATGATCAGGATGGCGTTCTTCACCTCGCCGTCGGTGGCGGCGAGGGCCTGCTCGATCTCCTCGTCGGAGGCGCCCGTCGCCAGGGACACGATCCGGCGGGAGCGGGCCCGCAGCTTCTCGTTCGAGGCGCGTACGTCGACCATCAGGTTCCCGTACGTCTTGCCGAGGCGGATCATCGTGATCGTCGAGAGCATGTTGAGGACGAGTTTCTGGGCGGTCCCCGCCTTGAGGCGGGTGGAGCCCGTCAGCAGCTCGGGGCCGACGACGATCTCGATGCCGTGCTCGGCCGCCGCGGCCAGCCCGCTACGCGCGTTGCACGACAGGCCGATCGTCAACGCCCCCCGAGCGCGGGCGTGTTCGACGGCCCCGATGGCGTACGGGGTGCGGCCGGAGGCGGAGATGCCGACCACCGTGTCGTCGGGGGTCAGCCCCAGCCCGGAGAGGTCCTGCGCCGCCAGCTCCTTGGAGTCCTCGGCACCCTCGATCGAGGTGATCATGGCGGTGGGGCCGCCCGCGATCAGGCCGACGACCTCGGAGGGGTCGGTGTTGAAGGTGGGCGGGCACTCGGAGGCGTCCAGCACGCCGAGGCGGCCCGCGGTGCCGGCGCCCGCGTAGATCAGGCGGCCGCCGCGGGACATGCGGTCCGCGATGTCGTCGATCGCGGCGGCGATGAGCGGCAGCCGGTCGGCGACGGCCGTCGGCACCGTCGCGTCCTCGCCGTTCATGATCTTCGCGATCTCCAGGGTGGCCAGCTGGTCGATCTCGGCGAGTTCGGGGCGGAACGCCTCGGTGGTCAGTGTCTCCAACTCGGCCTTCAGGCCACGGAGGTGCGAGGAGGCGTCGGCGGTTGAGGTCATGGAGGAGGGCTCTTTTCGGTGCGTACGACGACGTTCGATGCTGCGAGAAGTAGGCCCCGTTGAGTAAGACGTTGAGCAGGTCGATGAGCAGGTCGTTGAGCAGGTCGATGATCCGTGCGCGGGTGCGTGCTAGCGGTGTCCGCCGCCGCGCGGGGTGTGGCGGTGCGCCAGTGCCTCGTACGAGGCGGACAGCGCGGGTGCCGCCGTCTCGTAGGTCCGCTGGGCGACCCCCACGAACAGACAGTCCACCACCAGGAGCTGGCTGGTGCGCGACGACATCGCCGCCGGGCGCAGCTCGCTCTCGCGGGCCGTGGACGTGGTGAGGATGTGGTCCGCGTACTGCGTGACCGGTCCTCCCGGGCGGCCGGTGATCGCCACCGTGGTCGCCCCGTGCTCGAAGGCGACCCGCAGCGGTTCGATGACGTCACCGGTCGAGCCGGAGTGCGTGATGGCTATCGCCACGTCCTTGGCGCGCAGCTGCACCGCGTGGGTGACGGCGAGGTGCGGGTCGCTGTGCGCGTGGGCTATGAGCCCGATGCGCATCAGTTTCTGGTAGAGGTCCTGCGCGACCAGACCGGACGCCCCGACGCCGTAGATGTCGATACGGCGGGCCGCGGCGAGCGCGGCGACCGCCGCCCCCAGCTGTACGGTGTCGAGCCCCGCGGCGGTGTCCGCGAGGGTCTGCTGCTCGTCGTACGCGAGTTTCGCCACGACGTCCGCGATGGGGTCGTCGACCGCGATGTCGGCGGTGACGGCGGGCGCGCGCCCCGACTGCTGCTGGGCGGCGAGCCCGGCGAGCGCCAGCCGAAGGTCCCGATACCCCGGGTAGCCGAGCAGCCGGGCGGTGCGCACGACGGTGGCCTCGCTGGTGCCGGTGAGCTCGGCGAGGCCGGTGACCGTGAGGGCCGCGCAGCCGGCCGGGTCGCCGGCGACGGCCTCGGCGACCCGCTGCATGGAGCGGGTCATCGAGGGGGCGAGGGTCCGCACCTTGGCCGCGAGGGCGGCGGGGGCGGGCGGCGCCTCCCCCGCGAAAATTTCCTTCACGTCATGGGTCACGTACTGAAAGATATTTTCCTTTGGGGTGGACGGTCAAGGGTGCGCACAATGGGGACATGGACCCCACCGACGACCCCATCAGCCCCCTGGAGCAGGCCCTGCACGCGGCGCGCGCCCTGGTACTCGCCGATCTGATCGCCGGCGAGGTCGCCGAGGCGGACGTCGTCTCGCTCGTGGAGGAGTCGGTGGTGCAGCGCCGGTGGTGGGTCGAGCAGTGGCCGGAGGGCGCGGGATTCGTCGCCGGGCTCGTCGCCCAGGACGTACAGGACGCCCTGCTGGAGCGGTACGGACGGTGGCCGCTGTGCCCCGTCTGCGGTTCCGGGGACCCGCACGCGCTGGACGTCGAGCCCGAGTTGGGGCCCGATCCGCACTGGGTGTGCCACAAGGCGGGGGTGAAGGTCGCGTCCGTGGGCTCCCTGGGCGCGGCGACCGGCGAGGCACCGTCCTCGTGACCGTCTATATCGATCCGCCCACCTGGCCGGGGCACGGCCGGCTGTGGTCCCACCTGATCAGCGATGTCTCGTACGACGAACTGCACGCCTTCGCCGCCGAGTTGGGCGCCCCGCCGCGGGCCTTCGAGCGGGACCACTACGACATCCCGGCACACCGGTACGAGGACGCGGTGCGCGCGGGCGCGGTGCGGGTCAGCAGCCGCGAGGTGGTGCGGCTGCTGCACGGGGCGGGGCTGCGGCGGCGGAAGGGTTCCGCCGCCGCCGAAGGGGCTGAGAATCTCCAGCCCCTCCGGCGTTCGAGGACGCGGCCGTTCACACCTGTGCCCGAGCCCGAGGGCGGCAGCCCCCGGTCAGGGAACGGGTAGCGGCGGAGGGGGACGAAACCCGCCCGGCGGTCAGCTGAGCGTGCGCAGCGCCGTCGTGTCGTACGCCGCCAGTTCCCCGAAGCGGCCGTCGAGGACCTTCGCCGCCCACTCCGGGTCCTGGAGAAGGGCGCGCCCCACGGCGACGAGGTCGAACTCGTCGCGCTCCAGGCGGTCGAGGAGGTCGTCGATGCTCTTCACCGCCGACCCCTCCCCCTGGAAGGCCTTGATGAAGTCGCCCTCCAGACCGACCGAGCCGACCGTGATGGCGGGCTTGCCCGTCAGCTTCTTCGTCCAGCCCGCGAGGTTGAGGTCGGAGCCGTCGAACTCGGGGACCCAGTAGCGGCGGGTGGAGGCGTGGAAGGCGTCCACACCGGCCGCGGCGAGCGGGGTGAGGATCGCCTCCAGCTCCTCCGGCGTCTCGGCGAGCCGGGCGTCGTACGCCTCCTGCTTCCACTGCGAGTAGCGGAAGAGGACGGGGAAGTCGGGCGAGACGGCGGCGCGGACCGCGGCGACGATCTCCGCCGCGAACTTCGTACGGGCGACCGGGTCACCGCCGTACGCGTCCGTGCGGCGGTTCGTGCCCGCCCACAGGAACTGGTCGATGAGGTAGCCGTGGGCGCCGTGCAGTTCGACGCCGTCGAAGCCGATGCGCTCGGCGTCGGCGGCGGCCTCGGCGAACGCCGCGACGACGTCGTCCAGGTCGGCCTGGGTCATCTCCTTGCCCTCACCGGCCGTGCCGTTGATGCGCAGCCCGGACGGGCCGACGGCGGGGGCGTCCGCGAACGGCGGTTCGCCCGCGCTGCGCACCATGCCGATGTGCCACAGCTGGGGCACGATCGTGCCGCCGGCCGCGTGCACGGCGTCGGCGACCTTCGCCCAGCCCGCCAGCTGCTCCGCGCCGTGGAAGCGCGGGATGCGGTCGCTCTGTCCCGCCGACTCGTGGCCCACGTACGTGCCCTCGGTGACGATCAGGCCCACGCCCGCGGCGGCGCGGCGGGCGTAGTACCCGGCCACGTCCTCGCCCGGTACGCCGCCCGGCGAGAACTGCCGGGTCATCGGGGCCATCGCGATCCGGTTCGGGACCGTCAGGCCGTTCAGGGAGACGGGGCGGGACAGGATCTCGGCTGCGCGGGAGGCGGCGGTGGCAGTCACGTAGGGGGCTCCTCGGAGGGGGCGATCACGGGGGCGATCGGACGTCGTGCAGGACGGTGGATTCCGGACGGTATGTGCATGTGCATCAACCGTCCGTCAACGTCAACTGGCCCATCCGTCGCGGCATTCCGCCGTCCGCCCGCCGGGTCCTGTGATCCCGGACACTCCTCAGGGCCCCTGCCTGACGGGAACCTCGCGAGGGGAACGCCGTGAGCGGAACTCCATGAGGGCGCGAACGCCCAAGGGCGGCACCCCTCCCTGTGAGGAAGGGTGCCGCCCTCGGAACGAAAGGACGGTGATCGACCGGGGTCGATCAGAAGTCCATGTCACCGCCCGGCATGCCGCCCGGAGCGGCCGCGGAGGCCTTCTCCGGCTTGTCGGCGATGACGGCCTCGGTGGTGAGGAACAGCGCGGCGATGGAGGCGGCGTTCTGCAGGGCAGAGCGGGTCACCTTCGCCGGGTCGATGATGCCCTCGGCGATCATGTCCACGTACTCACCGGTGGCGGCGTTCAGGCCGTGACCGATGGGCAGGTTGCGGACCTTCTCGACGACGACGCCACCCTCGAGACCACCGTTGACGGCGATCTGCTTGAGCGGGGCCTCCAGGGCGAGCTTCACGGCGTTGGCGCCGGTCGCCTCGTCACCCTCGAGCTCCAGCTTCTCGAAGACGGCGGAGGCCTGGATGAGGGCCACGCCACCACCGGCGACGATGCCCTCCTCGACGGCCGCCTTCGCGTTGCGAACGGCGTCCTCGATGCGGTGCTTGCGCTCCTTGAGCTCGACCTCGGTGGCGGCACCGGCCTTGATGACGGCCACGCCGCCGGCCAGCTTCGCCAGGCGCTCCTGGAGCTTCTCGCGGTCGTAGTCCGAGTCCGAGTTCTCGATCTCGGCACGGATCTGGTTGACCCGGCCGGCGACCTGGTCGGCGGAGCCGGAGCCGTCGACGATCGTGGTCTCGTCCTTGGTGATGACGACCTTGCGGGCGCGGCCCAGCAGGTCCAGACCCGCGTTCTCCAGCTTGAGGCCGACCTCCTCGGAGATGACCTCGCCGCCCGTGAGGATGGCGATGTCGCCGAGCATGGCCTTGCGGCGGTCACCGAAGCCCGGGGCCTTGACGGCGACGGACTTGAAGGTGCCACGGATCTTGTTGACGACCAGGGTCGACAGGGCCTCGCCCTCGACGTCCTCGGCGATGATCAGCAGCGGCTTGCCGGACTGCATGACCTTCTCGAGGAGCGGCAGCAGGTCCTTGACGTTGCTGATCTTCGAGTTGGCGATCAGGATGTACGGGTCGTCGAGGACGGCCTCCATACGCTCCATGTCGGTGGCGAAGTACGCCGAGATGTAGCCCTTGTCGAAGCGCATACCCTCGGTGAGCTCCAGCTCCAGACCGAAGGTCTGGGACTCCTCGACGGTGATGACGCCTTCCTTGCCGACCTTGTCCATCGCCTCGGCGATGAGCTCGCCGATCTGGGTGTCGGCGGCGGAGATGGAGGCCGTGGAAGCGATCTGCTCCTTGGTCTCGACATCCTTGGCCTGCTCGAGCAGGGCACCGGAGACGGCCTCGACGGCCTTCTCGATACCGCGCTTGAGGGCCATCGGGTTGGCGCCGGCGGCTACGTTGCGAAGGCCCTCGCGGACCAGCGCCTGGGCGAGGACGGTCGCCGTGGTCGTACCGTCACCGGCGACGTCGTCCGTCTTCTTGGCGACTTCCTTGACCAGCTCGGCGCCGATCTTCTCGTACGGGTCCTCGAGCTCGATCTCCTTGGCGATGGAAACACCATCGTTGGTGATCGTGGGGGCGCCCCACTTCTTCTCGAGGACGACGTTGCGACCCTTGGGGCCAAGGGTGACCTTGACGGCGTCGGCGAGCTGGTTCATCCCGCGCTCGAGACCGCGCCGTGCCTCCTCGTCGAACGCGATGATCTTGGCCATGTGAAGTGGTCCTCCCGGACGGGGTGGATTGCTCCGGATCGCGCCCGCGCCCGCGACGGACGGCCTGCAAGCCCTGTGGTTCCTTGCCCCACCGGCCTGCGGGCCTCGCCGGCCCGATCCAAGTTCTGTCACTCTCACTGGGAGAGTGCTAACGCCAATGATTAGCACTCGACCCCTGCGAGTGCAAGCGCCTCTCACGAACGGGGCGGGTCCGGGAACGCGAACGGGGCGGGTCCGGGAACGCGAGTGGGGCGGGCCCGGGGACGCGAGTGGGGCGGGCCCGGGGACGCGAACGGAAGCGGGCCGGGGAACGCACGAGGGGTCCGCATCCCAGGTGGGATGCGGACCCCTCGGCGTGAGTGCGTCGTTGGCCGTTCGCGCCGGATCAGACGGCGAGCTTGACCATGTCCGCCTGCGGACCCTTCTGGCCCTGCGAGATCTCGAACTCCACTCGCTGACCCTCTTCAAGGGTGCGGTAGCCGTCCATCTGAATCGCGCTGTAGTGCACGAAGACGTCCGCACCACCGTCGACCGCGATGAAGCCGTACCCCTTCTCCGCGTTGAACCACTTGACGGTGCCCTGAGCCATGCCTAACTCCCCTATTACTGGCCCTTGCACAGATCCACACTTCGCGGATCCGGGTCAGACCTCACCCCCCAACGGTTGGGGGTGTGCGCCGGAACGCGTCGACCGCGGCTGAATGTATCTGTCCAACTGCCGTCTGCAACAGGTCAATCGGACGAGAATTCTGGGCACGACCGATCGGGAATATGCGGAGAATTTGCGAAGATTCAGGGCAAGTCGGGCCCCGTAAATGCCATAAACGGCTCAAAGACATGGGGCACATTGGCTACTTCTTATCGGGTGTCGCACAGGTACTCATATGCGTCCGGCATGAAAAGCGAAGCAGCTTCCCCAACTGTACCGCGCTCAACCATGCAGAATTGCCCCCTCCGTTTCTCTCACGGAGAGGGCAATTCGATGAACTCTTGGTAATGAGCGTTACCTACGGTAACAATCTCACCCTGGGTGACGGGCGTCGGCGCCGCTCAGCCGCCGGCCACGGCCGGGATGATCGAGACGCCCGCACCGTCGGGCGTAGCCGTCTCCAGCCCCTGCTCGAACCGCACGTCGTCGTCGTTGACGTACACGTTGACGAACCGGCGCAGCTTGCCCTGGTCGTCCAGGACGCGCGCGGCGATGCCCGTGTGGTTCTTCTCCAGGTTCTCGATGACCTCGGCGAGGGTCGCCCCCTCGGCACTCACCTCGGCCTGCCCGCCCGTGTAGGTGCGCAGGATGGTGGGGATACGGACGTTGACGCTCATGGGGTACGACCTCCGGTCTGATGGTCTACGGCTGTGGAGCGCCCCCGTCAGGGGCGCGGGGCTGTGACAGCTGCGGCTCCGCCGTATGGGCGCGACCAGCCCCCACCGGCCCGCGGCGAAACGCTTAAGCGAGACCAGCCTCGCGGAAGGACTCCAGGTTGGGACGGATGGTCGCGGTGAGCCCGGTACCGGCCACCGCGTCCAGCGTCTTGAGACCATCACCCGTGTTGAGGACGACGGTCGTGAGCGTCGGGTCGAGCAGCCCGTTCTCGATCAGCTTCTTGGTGACACCGACGGTCACGCCACCGGCGGTCTCCGCGAAGATGCCCTCGGTGCGCGCGAGGAGCTTGATCGCGTCGACGACCTGCTCGTCGTCGACGTCCTCCACCGCACCGCCCGTACGCCGCGCGATGTCGAGCACGTACGGCCCGTCGGCCGGGTTGCCGATGGCGAGCGACTTGGCGATGGTGTTCGGCTTCTGCGGCCGTACGACGTCGTGGCCCGCCTTGTAGGCGACGGACACCGGCGAGCAGCCCTCGGCCTGGGCGCCGAAGATCTTGTACGGCTTGTCCTCGACGAGCCCGAGCTTGATCAGCTCCTGGAGACCCTTGTCGATCTTCGTGAGCTGGGATCCGGAGGCGATCGGGACGACCAGCTGGTCGGGGAGCCGCCAGCCGAGCTGCTCGCAGATCTCGTACGCGAGGGTCTTGGAGCCCTCCGCGTAGTACGGCCGCAGGTTGACGTTGACGAAGCCCCAGCCCTCGCCGGCCGGGTCGCCGATCAGCTCGGAGCAGAAGCGGTTCACGTCGTCGTAGTTGCCCTCGATGCCGACGAGTTCGCCGCCGTAGATCGCGGCCATGACGACCTTGCCCTGCTCCAGGTCGTGCGGGATGAACACGCAGGAGCGGAAGCCGGCGCGGGCGGCGGCGGCACCCACGGCACCGGCGAGGTTGCCGGTGGAGGAGCAGGAGAGCGTGGTGAAGTCGAAGGCGCGGGCGGCCTCGATGGCCTGGGCGACCACGCGGTCCTTGAAGGAGTGCGTCGGGTTGCCGGAGTCGTCCTTCACATACAGCCCGCCGGTCACGCCCAGCTCGCGCGCCAGGTTGTCGGCCTTGACGAGCTTGGTCCAGCCGGGGTTGATGTTCGGCTTCTCGGCGACGTCCGCGGGGACGGGCAGGAGCGGCGCGTAGCGCCAGATGTTCGCGGGGCCCGCTTCGATGCGCTTGCGGAGTTCTTCGGTCTCGTAGGCCGAGAAGTCGTACGCGATCTCCAGCGGGCCGAAACACTCCTCGCAGGCGAAGACCGGTCCGAGCGGGACGCGGTGGCCGCACTCGCGGCACGAGAGAGCCGCGGCGGGACCCAGATCGACGGAGTTCGTGGTGCTTGCAACAGTCTGCGCAGCCATGGAGGCGAGGCCCTTTCTCCTCATCTTCCTCACGACGCACTTCGCCGTGAGACGGATTTGGCACCTTCCCTAGCCGGGAGCCTCGCGGAGCGATCGACATCGATCGGTACGAGACCGGCTGGAGGGTTGCCGGGGCTTCAACGGGCCGTATCCCTCTGCCCCTCTGGATGAGCGGTATTCGGTTGTTGAACTATTGAGCACTATGAGTGCCGATGATCTACACCGATGATCTACGCAATGCGATGGTCATCCGCGTTGTTCAAGACTGTAACCGAAGGCCAGGACAGTTGAGATAGTCGTCCGAACCGCGAGATGGATCACACCGTGAGACACCGGGTGATCAGACAGTGAGGAGCCGCAGACTGTGCTGAAGGAAGTCGAGCGCTGGCTGAGCACACGCTCCTGGTCCGTGACCGATCGCCCGCTCCACCAGCTCATGGCCGCGAAGCGCACCACAGGGTCGACGGTCAGCGTCGTACTGCCCGCGCTCAACGAGGAGGAGACCGTCGGCGAGATCGTCGCGGTCATCCGCCACGATCTGATGCAACAGGTGCCCCTCGTCGACGAGATCGTCGTCGTCGACTCGGGCTCGACGGACCGCACCTCCGAGGTGGCCGCCGCCGCGGGCGCGCGGGTCGTGCACCGGGACGAGATCCTGCCGCGCATCCCGACCGTGCCCGGCAAGGGCGAGGTCCTGTGGCGGTCGCTCCTGGTGACGAGCGGGGACATCGTCTGTTTCATCGACGCGGACCTCAAGGAGTTCTCGTCCGACTTCGTCACCGGGATCGTGGGCCCGCTGCTCACCGAGCCCGGCGTGGACCTCGTCAAGGCGATGTACGACCGTCCGCTGGGCGGCGCCGCGGGTCAGGGCGGCCGCGTCACCGAACTGATGGCCCGCCCCCTGCTCAACATGCACTGGCCGCAGCTCGCCGGCTTCGTCCAGCCGCTCGGCGGCGAGTACGCCGCGCGCCGCTCCCTGCTCGAACAGCTCCCCTTCCCCGTCGGGTACGGGGTCGAGCTGGGCATGCTCGTCGACGCCCTGCACCTGGTGGGCCTCGACGCGCTCGCCCAGGTCGACGTGGGCGAGCGCAAGCACCGCCACCAGGACGGCCAGGCCCTTGGCCGCATGTCCGCCGCGATCTACCGCACCGCCCAGCTCCGGCTGGCCCGCGGGCACCTCATCCGCCCGTCGCTCACGCAGTTCGAGCGGGGCGAGGAGGGCTTCGAGCCGCGCACCTACTCCGTGGACACGGAGGAACGTCCGCCGATGGTGGAAATCTCCGAATACGTGAAACGGAGGGCCGCGTAGGACACGCCCCGTCAGGGGCGCGGGGCTGTGACATACGCGGCTGAGCCGCGTGGGCGTGACCAGCTCCCCTTGGCCGGGGGATCGCCTACGAGCTCGCAGACGGCCGACGGGAACGTTTGAGCGTTTCGACCGAGGGCTAGGTTTCGAGGCATGGCTTCAACGCACGGTGCCCACCGGATCCTGGTCGCCTCCAACCGCGGCCCGATCACCTACGAGGTCCGCGAGGACGGCTCGCTGCACGCCAAACGCGGTGGCGGCGGGCTGGTCTCGGGCCTCTCCGCCATCGGGCCGGACGCGGGCGCCCTGTGGGTGTGCTCGGCGCTCGGCGAAGGGGACCGCGAGGCGGTGCGGCGCGGGGTCGGCGAGGACGGCGTACGGATGCTGGACATCGACGCCGGGACACACGCCGACGCCTACAACGGCATCGCGAACTCCGTGCTGTGGTTCGTCCACCACATGCTGTACCAGACACCGCTGGAGCCGGTCTTCGACGCGGAGTTCCGGCGCCAGTGGGCGTCGTACGAGACGTACAACCGCGCGTTCGCCCGGGCGCTGGCCGACGAGGCGGCCGAGGGCGCCGTGGTCGTCGTACAGGACTACCACCTGACCCTCGTCCCCGGGATGCTCCGCGAGCTGCGCCCCGATCTGCGGATCGGGCACTTCTCGCACACGCCGTGGGCGCCGGTGGACTACTTCCGGATGCTGCCCGACGACATCGCCGAGCAGGTGCTGCGCGGCATGCTGGGAGCGGACCGGCTGGGCTTCCTCACCCGTCGCTGGGCGGACGCGTTCACCGCGTGCTGCCTGGAGCTCGTCGGCGGCCTCGGTGACACGCGGGTCGGGGTGCACGGGCTCGGCGCGGACGCGGACTTCCTGCGGCGCCGCTCGCACGAGACGGACGTCGACGAGCGCATGGCCGCGCTGCGGGACCAGATCGGGGCGGGCCGCAAGACGATCGTGCGGGTCGACCGGACCGAGCTGTCCAAGAACATCGTGCGCGGGCTGCTGGCCTACCGGCAGCTGCTGGACGACCACCCCGAGTGGCGCGAGCGCGTCGTGCACGTCGCCTTCGCCTACCCGTCCCGGCAGGACCTCGCCGTGTACCGCGAGTACACCGCCGAGGTGCAGCGCGTCGCGGACGAGATCAACTCCCGGTACGGGACGGCCGGCTGGACCCCGGTCGTCCTGCACGTCAAGGACGACTTCGCCCGCTCGCTCGCCGCGTACCGGCTCGCCGACGTGGCCCTCGTCAACCCCATCCGGGACGGCATGAACCTCGTCGCCAAGGAGGTGCCTGTCGTCTCCGACGCGGGGTGCGTGCTGGTGCTCTCGCGGGAGGCGGGGGCGTACGAGGAGTTGGGCGAGGACGCGATTTCGGTCAATCCGTACGACGTGATCGGTACGGCGCGTGCCCTGCACGAGGCGCTGTCCATGTCCGGCGGGGAGCGCGCCGAGCGCACCAAGCGGCTGGCTGCCGCCGCGACCGCCTTGCCGCCGGCCCAGTGGTTCCTGGAGCAGCTGCGCGAACTGGAGCGCTGAAGCGGGAGCGGGGTCCGCGACCCGTCCGGCGTCGGTGTCGATCAGTCCAGTTGTGCCGCGAGCGCGCGGAGCAGTCGTACGACGCCAGGTGGGCCGTCCACCACCAGGTCGGCCCGGTCCGCGAGTTCGGCGACCTCGGAGCTGCCGCTGCAGACCAAGAGGCCGGCGATGCCGTCGGAACGGAGCTTGTCCACGGCGGCGAAGGCGGGCAGGTCGCCCAGGTCGTCGCCGGCGTAGAGGACGGATTCGGCGCCGATCTCCCGGACGTACTCCAGGAGGGCGACGCCCTTGTCCATGCCGGGGGGACGGAGTTCGAGAACCATGCGGCCGGGTTCGACGATCAGGCCATGACGGGTGGCCAGGGCGGTGAGGGGCTCGCGCAGCGTTTCGAAGGCGGCCTGCGGGTCGCTCGCGCGGCGGGTGTGCACGGCGACGGCGCGACCCTTCTCCTCGATCCAGGTGCCCTGCCAGGCGCCGATCGTGTCCAGGAAGCCGGGCAGCTCGGCGCGGACGGCGGCGACGCCGGGGTGCGGGGCGGGGGCGGTGACCGTGCCGCTCACGGCGTCCCAGCGTTCGGCGCCGTAGTGGCCGAGGACCACCAGGTGCTCCAGGCCCGGCACTCCCGCGAAGCCGCCGTGCCGGACCGCTACGCCGGCCGGGCGACCGGTGATCACGGCGACGGAGGCGACCTTCGGGGCGAGGACCGACAGGGCGGGGACCGCGTCGGGGTGGGCGCGGGCCTGTTCGGGATCGGGGACGATCGGGGCGAGGGTCCCGTCGAAGTCGAGCGCGATCACCGCCCGTGCGGGGTGCGTGAGGATGGCGTCGAGGCCGTCGCGACCGGCGGGGGTCGCGGGGGTCGGCAAGGAGTCCGTGGATTCCGGGTGGCTGCCCATACAGCGACCCTATCCGCGCGAGGGCGGGCGCACCCATGGCTCATCGGGTCACGGACGGCTTCCCGCCGGAGGTTTTCAGCCTGTCCGGCGTTTGCTTTCAGCCCGTCCGGTGTTGAGGACGAGGCCGTTCAGGCCAAAGCGGGGGGTCCGGGGGCGGCAGCCCTCAGGGACGACGGGATCTCCCTGCTCGAGCGAGGCCGAAAGATTGAGGGAGAGCAGGGGCGGGAGGGGCGAGTCAGTCACCGCTCCCCCCGCCGCGCCTCCCTCACCCGCCGCAGCCGGTTCACCGTCACCGGGTCGTGGGCGAGGGCACGGGGGTCGTCGAGGAGGGCGTTGAGGAGCTGGTAGTAGCGGACCGGCGCCAGCCCGAGCTGCTCACGTATCGCTCGTTCCTTGGCTCCGGGACCGGGGAAGCCCCGGCGTTCGAGGGCGAGGATGCCCTGCTCCCGCGGGGAGAGCTCTTCCATGGCGGCCATGGACAGCACCGTAACGCCCACCACCGACAGCACCGCCGACAGCAGCGCCGGCGGCACTACGCCGCGCTGTCCTCCGTCGTCGCCTTCAGCTGCAGCGTGCCGAGCACCCCGGTCGGGCTGCCGCCGGGGCTCACGGCCTTGGCGATCTCCTTCTTGATGTCGGCGCTGATCCCGGCCCAGGAGGTCTTGCCGACGGGGTAGAGCACGGAGGAGGGCAGCTCGTCCAGGAACGGGGCGAGGTCCTTGTCGTTCTGGTCGACGGCCATGGCGTCGGACGCGGACGTGGTGACGGGCAGCAGGTCGTACTCGTGGGAGAAGGCGAGCACGTTCTTGTCGCTGTAGACGAAGTCGAGGAAGTCGCCGATCTGCTTGCCGTGGCCGTTCTTCTTGAAGGCCATCATCCAGTCGGCGACGCCCATGGTGGACTTGGCCCTGCCGTTGGTGCCGGGCATCGGCACCATGCCGAACTTCACGCCCTTGTCGGCGGCCATCTTCATCAGCGTGGGATGCCCGCTGAGCATCCCGACCTCACCGCGCGCGAACGCGGCGAACGCGTCCGCGCGGTTCAGCTTCGCGGGCGCGACCGGGCCGGTGAGCCCCTTGCCGACCAGTTCGTCCCTGAGCCAGGTGAGCGTCTGGACGTTCTGCGTGGAGTCGATGGAGTACGTGCCGACGTCGTCGGTGTAGCCGCCACCGCCGCTCAGCAGCCACTGCATCGTCTCGGCCTGCGCCTCCTCGGGCCCGAGCGGCAGCGCGTACGGGTACTTCACGCCCTTGGACTTGAGTGCCCTGGCGTCGGCGGCGAGCTCGCTCCAGCTCCGCGGCGGGGTGATCCCGGCCTGCGAGAACAGCGTCTTGTTGTAGAAGAGCAGCCGCGTGGAGGACGCGAACGGCATGCCGTACTTCGTCTGGTTCGTCTGGCCGGCGTCCGTGAGCTGCGGGACGAAGTTGGCCTCGGCGGGTATGGAGAGCAGGTCGTCGACCTTGTAGAGGTCGCCCTGCGCGGCGTAGTCGGCGTAGGCGCCGATCTGCGCCATGTCGGGCGCCTTGCCCGCCGCGACCATCTCCTTGACCTTGCGGTCGACGTCGGTCCAGGAGTAGACGCTGACCTCGACCTTGACCCCCGGGTGGTCCGCCTCGTACTCCTTGACCAGCTTGTCCCAGTACTTCTGGGAGCTGGTGGCCTTGGAGTCGCCGTAGTCGGCGGCCACCAGCCTGAGGGTCACGTCCGAGGAACCGCCGCCGGAGCCGCCGCAGCCCGCGAGGGTCGCCGCCATGCTCATGGCAGACGCCACCGCGATCAGTCCTGTCCTACGCCGCTGCACTGCGCTGTCTCCCAACCCCCGGCCATCCCCTGGCCGTATTTGCTTGTGCGTCCGTTGCATCCGTCTCGGAATGCGGATACAAGGTCTACACCACGCGAGTGGACTAGACCTCTCATGGGGTAAGGGGCGACACTGTCCCCCGTGAGACATGTCATCGCCCTCGATGTGGGCGGCACCGGGATGAAGGCCGCCCTCGTGGGCGCCGACGGCGACCTGCTCCACCAGGCCCGCCGGGCGACCGGCCGGGAGCGCGGTCCGGACGCCGTCGTCGGGACGATCCTCGACTTCGCCGCCGAGCTGCGCGCGTACGGCGAGCAGCGCTTCGGCGAGCCCGCGTCCGCCGCCGGGGTCGCCGTCCCCGGCATCGTCGACGCTCAGCACGGCATCGCGGTGTACTCGGCCAACCTCGGCTGGCGCGACGTACCGCTGCGCCGGCTGCTCGGCGACCGGCTGGGCGGCGTACCGGTCGCGCTCGGGCACGACGTGCGCACGGGCGGGCTCGCGGAGGGCCGGATCGGCGCGGGCCGGGGCGCGGACCGTTTCCTGTTCGTCCCGCTCGGCACCGGTATCGCGGGCGCCATCGGCATCGACGGCGGCGTCGAGGAGGGCGCGCACGGCTTCGCGGGCGAGATCGGCCACATCGTCGTACGCCCCGGGGGAACCCCGTGTCCGTGCGGTCAGCGCGGCTGTCTGGAGCGGTTCGCCTCCGCGGCGGCCGTCAGCCAGGCCTGGGCGACGGCCTCCGGTGATCCCCAGGCGGACGCGGCCGACTGCGCGAAGGCCGTGGAGTCCGGGGACGAGCGGGCCGTACGGGTCTGGCAGGAGGCCGTCGACGCGCTGGCCGACGGACTGGTCACCGCCCTCACCCTGCTGGACCCGCGCACCCTGATCATCGGTGGCGGTCTGGCGGAGGCGGGGGAAACCTTGTTCACACCGCTGCGGGCCGCCGTCGAGCGGCGCGTCACCTTCCAGAAGCTGCCGTCCCTCGTCCCGGCGGCCCTCGGGGACACGGCCGGCTGCCTGGGCGCCGGGCTGCTGGCCTGGGACCTGCTCGCCACCCCTTCCACTGTGACCTCGGAGGTAACCACCTGATGGCCCCTAGCAAGGTTCTCGCCGGCGCCCGGGTGGTACTGCCCACCGGGATCGTGGACGGCGGCCGCGTGGTCGTCAACGGGGCGCGGATCGTCGAGGCGGGTCCCTCCCCCACGGAGCCCGCCGGCGCCGCCGGGAGCGCTCCCGCGGACACCGGGACGGTCGATCTCTCCGGCCATTGGCTGGTCCCCGGCTTCGTCGACCTGCACAACCACGGCGGCGGCGGCGCGTCCTTCACCTCGGGGACGGTCGAGGAGGTCCTCCAGGGCGTCCACACGCACCGTCTGCACGGCACCACCACGGTGGTCGCCTCGACGGTCACCGGCGACATGCACGGCCTGGCCCAGCGCGCCGGGCTGCTGTCCGAGCTGGCCGAGCAGGGCGACATCGCGGGCGTCCACTTCGAGGGGCCGTTCATCTCGCCGTGCCGCAAGGGCGCGCACTCCGAGGAGCTGCTGCGCGACCCGGACCCGGCGGAGGTCCGCAAGCTGATCGACGCGGCCCGCGGGCAGGCCCGCATGGTCACCCTCGCCACCGAACTGCCGGGCGGCATCGACTCCGTGCGGCTGCTGGCCGAGCACGGGGTGATCGCGGCGATCGGGCACACGGACGCGACCTACGAGCAGACGCGGGAGGCCATCGACGCGGGCGCGACCGTGGCGACACACCTGTTCAACGCGATGCCGGCGCTCGGCCACCGCGCCCCGGGCCCCATCGCCGCCCTCCTGGAGGACGAGCGGGTCACGGTCGAGCTGATCAACGACGGCACGCATCTGCACCCGGCCTCCCTGGAGCTGGCGTTCCATCACGCCGGCGCGGGCCGGGTCGCGTTCATCACCGACGCCATGGACGCGGCGGGCTTCGGCGACGGCCGCTACATGCTCGGCCCGCTGGAGGTCGAGGTGGCGGACGGGGTCGCCCGCCTGGTGGAGGGCGGTTCGATCGCGGGCTCGACGCTCACCCAGGACCGCGCCTTCCAGCGCGCGGTGACGATCGACAGGCTGCCGGTCGAGGACGTCGTGGCGGCCCTCTGCGCCAACCCCGCGCGACTGCTCGGCATGTACGACAAGGTGGGCTCGCTGGAGCCGGGCAAGGACGCCGACCTGGTGATTCTCGACGCCGACTTCGGGCTCAAGGGCGTGCTGCGCAAGGGCGCATGGGTGGTCGATCCCCAACTGGGGTGATTCACCCCTTTGTTGCCGCACGGCGGTTGGCCCGGGGGACTGGGCCGACCGCCGTTGTCTTTGGCATGATCGAGCCTCCGGAACAACCGGTAAGCGCGTACCGCGCGTCCAGTCCAGATTTTCTTCGGGGGAGGTCGGCCCAGGTGATCCTCACGGTCACACTGAACACCGCTCTCGACATCACCTATCGCGTACGGTCCCTGCGTCCGCACTCCTCGCACCGGGTGACCGAGGTGAGCGAACGCCCGGGCGGCAAGGGCCTGAACGTGGCCCGGGTGCTCGCCGCCCTCGGCCACGAGGTGACGGTCACGGGGTTCACGGGGGGCGCGACGGGCCGCGCGGTGCAGGACCAACTCACGGACACGACAGGCATGGTGGACGCGCTGATCCCGGTGACGGGCTCAACGCGCCGCACGATAGCGGTGGTCGACGCCACGACGGGCGACACGACCCAGCTCAACGAGCCCGGCCCGGAGATCACCCCCGCCGAGTGGGCGGCCTTCCAGGAGGCGTACGAGCATCTGCTGCGCTCCGCCTCGGCGGTGGCCCTGTGCGGCAGCCTGCCGCCGGGCGTGCCGGTCGGCGCGTACGCCCATCTGATACGCGCCGCCCGCGCCTCGGCGGTCCCGGTCCTGCTGGACACCAGCGGCGAACCGCTGCGCCGCGGGATCGCCGCCCGCCCCGACATCGTCAAGCCGAACACCGACGAACTCGCCGAACTCACCGGCTCCCACGACCCGTCGCAGGCCACCCGGGAGGCCCGCAGGCGCGGCGCCCACACGGTCGTGGCCTCTTTGGGAGCGGAGGGCCTCCTCGCGGTCAACGCGGACGGCCGCTGGCGCGCCACCCCGCCCCGTCGCGTACCCGGCAACCCGACCGGCGCGGGCGACTCCGCGGTCGCGGGCCTGCTCTCCGGCCTGGTCGAGCACCTGCCGTGGCCGGACCGCCTCGCGCGTGCCGTCGCCCCCTCCACGGCGACCGTACTGTCCCCCGTGGCGGGCGAGTTCGACCGCTCGGCGTACGAGACGCTGGTGGGCCAGATAGCGGTGACGGGCGACGCGACGGCGGCCTAGAGCCCCCCTGCTGCTACTTGGCCTTGCCCGCCTTCAGCGACAACTGGTCGAGCAGGACATTGCACTTGTCGCCGGCCTGGCAGGAGATGGAGATCGTGTTGGTGCCCTTGTTGAGGGTGGGATACGCGAACGTCTGGGTCCAGCCCTTCGCGAAGTCGCCGTCGGCGGCATGCGTGAAGTTGGACAGGTTCAGCTTGGTACCGAACGGCTTGCCGTTGACGGTGAGCGTCATCGACTGGTCCTCGCCGGTCGCGCTGTATCCCGCGAAGAGGGTGTAGAGACCGTCCTTGGGAATGCCGTTGACGGTCCAGGTGACCGAGGCGCCGACGTTGTTGAGGCCCTGCACGTAGACACCGCCGTCGGCGCTCGCGCCCGTGACGTCGGATGCCGTCGTCACGCCGGTCCCCAGGTTCAGCGCCTTCGCGTCGATCTTCGGCAGTTCCGCGGCGGAACCGGAGCTCTGCGACGCCGACGCGCTTGGTGAGTCGCTCTGCGAGGTCGAGGGGGTCGAGCCCGTCACGTTGTCGGACTTGTTGTCGTCCGCATTGCCGCCGAGCATCGCCACGCCGATGCCGATGACGACCGCGGCGACCACGGCGATCGCGCCGATGAGGAGGCCCTTGGTGTTGGGGCCGCGGCCACGTCCGCCGCCGTCGCCGGGCAGCGGCGTGCGGGTGGTGGGCGCGCCGCCGACGGTCTCGGGCGCCGCGTAGTGCGCGTTCGGCTGCCCGTATCCGGGCTGCTGGCCGTACGCCTGCTGCTGCGGGACCTGGCCGTACTGCGCGGTCGGCGCCTGCTGCCCGTACGCGGCGGTCTGCTGGCCGTAGCCGGCCTGGGTCTGCTGGCCGTACTGGCGCTCGCCGACCGCCCGCACCCGGTTGACCGAGCCGGGGTAGCCGTAGCCGCCACCTCCGCTGGGCGGGGTGGCTCCATTGGCCTGACCGTCGGCGTAGAGATAGCCGAACGGGTCGTCGTCCTCGGGCGTGCTCGCGCCGTTGTTGCCGGGCGTCATCCCTTGGTCTCCTCAACAGGTGCGGTACAGATGCGGTACACGGATGAATGGCGAGCCTACCCGCTCTCGCTGGGCCAAACGGGGGGTCTTCACCGCATCAACGCACTGACCTGCGATTTATCCGGCGCGCCTGTGAGCTTTGGGACGAGAACGTTTCTCGACGTACATCCGCTCGTCAGCGGATTTCAACACCTCGTCCGCCGTCATGCCGCAGTGTGCCCACCCGATGCCGAAGCTGGCGCCCACCCGGACGGCCCGGCCATCGACCCTGATGGGCGGAATGATCGCGTTCCGCAGCCGTACGGCGAGGTCCTGGGCGTCGGCCCGGCCGAGCCCGTCGGCGAGCACCACGAACTCGTCGCCGCCGAGCCGGGCCACCGTGTCACCGTCCCGGACGCCGTGGGTCAGGCGTCTGGCGACTTCGATGAGAACTGCGTCCCCCGCGTTGTGCCCGAACCGGTCGTTGATCGACTTGAAGCCGTCGAGGTCGCAGAAGAGCACCGCGAGGCCCTTGGTCCCGTCGTCCGTCTCGCCCTCGGGCGCGATCGTGTGCACGTGGTGGTCGAAGGCGTCGTACGCCTCGGAGCCGGGCCGGAAGTCGAAACCGTGGCCGTTGCCGTCGTACGCGGGATGCCCGTTCCCCTCGAACGCGCCGCCCGGCAGTTCCGCGTACTGCCCGTGCCCGTACGCCGCGTCCAGCGAGGCGACCGCGCCGGGCGGCAGGGACTGCGGGCGCTGGCAGAGGCGGGCGCCGAGCCGGGAGCGCAGCTCGGCGGAGTTCGGCAGGCCGGTGAGCGCGTCGTGCGAGGCGCGGTGGGCGAGCTGGAGCTCGCGGCGCTTGCGCTCCTCGATGTCCTCGACGTGGGTGAGCAGGAAGCGGGGGCCGTCGGCGGCGTCCGCGACGACGGAGTTGCGCAGGTGGACCCAGACGTACGTGCCGTCGCGGCGCCCGAGCCGCAGCTCGGCCCGGCCACCCTCGGCGGACGTTCTGAGCAGGGTGCCGATGTCCTCGGGGTGCACGAGGTCGGAGAAGGAGTAGCGGCGCATCGCGGAGGCGGGGCGGCCGAGCAGGCGGCACAGGGCGTCGTTGGTGCGCAGTATGCGGCCGTGCTGGTCGCCGCCCATCTCGGCGATCGCCATGCCGGAGGGGGCGTACTCGAAGGCCTGCCGGAAGCTCTCCTCGCTGGCGCGCAGCGCCTGCTGCTCCCGCTCCAGGCGAACCAGCGCGCGCTGCATATTGGCTCGTAGACGCGCGTTGCTGATCGCGATGGCGGCCTGGAAGGCGTACATCTGGAGCGCCTCGCGCCCCCACGCGCCGGGCCGCCGCCCGTTGCGCGGCCGGTCCACGGACAGGACGCCGATCAGCTCGCCCGTGCCACCGCCGGAGATGCCCGGGGTGTACATCGGCGCGAAGAGGCGGTCGGAGGGGTGCCACTCGTCCTCGAAGCGGGGCGCGGGACCGTCGGTGTACCACTGCGGCACGTCGTCCTCGTCGAGGACCCAGCCCTCGGTGTGCGGGATGAAGCGCAGGTCGCCCCAGGCCTCGCCCATGGTCAGCCGGCGGTCCCAGGAGGTGCGGGAGCCGACGCGGCCGGTGATGAGGGCCTCGGCGGCGGAGTTGCCGGCGAGCGCGGCGACCACGAGATCGCCGTCCGGGCGTACGAGGTTGACACACGCCAGCTCGTAGCCGAGACCGGTGACCACGCCGTCGGCGACCGTCTGCAGCGTGTCGGCCAGGCTGCGGGCGGTGTTCATATCCGCCATCACCTGATGCAGTTGCCGCAGGGTCGCAAGACGGACGTAGGGCTCCGACTCGGTCTCCATTCGCCCTCCCCTCGAGACCTCGCAGCAACTCCAGGGTTCTCTTCGGCTTACTACTTGGTAGCTTCTTGCCTAGCTTCCCGCCACTGAATCACAGCGCGCTGCCCACTCGGTACACAGGGTCAACAAAATATGGCTCCTGTGACTCAAGTCACAGGCGAACGTGAGCAATTGAGGAGGGTTTCTGCATTTTCCGGGTGCGTTTACTGAACGCATCGCAGGTAGCTGTGCAGAGGCTGTGACTGATTGTGTTCGGCGGACGAGTGCGGCTGAGCGTGGATGAGTAGCGCGATGAGTCGTGACGAGTATCGCCGAGTGCGCCGACTGCCCGGAGCGTGCCGAGCGTGCCGAGCGTGAACGAGTGATCGACGAGTGCGGCCGAGCGACGGACGTCTCCGTCCTCGGTCCTAGGACCCGGTTCGGGCCGAGGTCCGATGTGCCGCGCCGGAGCCGGAGACTAGCGTCTTGGCGTGCTGAACACTCCCTCTGCCGCTCCGCCCTCCCCGTCCGTGCATGCTGAGGGGGTGAGCAACGACGAGTTCCGCGCCGCCATGTCCCGGCTGGCCGCGGGCGTGGTCCTGGTGACCGCGCACGAGCCCGCGCTGGACCCGGACGGCCCCGGCGGCGACGACGTCGGTATGACCGCGACGGCCTTCATGTCCGTCTCCCTGGACCCGCCGCTCGTCCTGGTCAGCCTGCGCGAGGGCTCCCGTATGGACGACCTGCTCGACGAACAGCCCCTGTGGGCCGTCTCCGTGCTCTCCGAGAGCCAGCGCCACATCGCGGGCCGCTTCGCCATGAAGGGCCGCATCAGCGACCGGCTGCTCTTCGAGGACATCCCGTACGTCCGTGGCGAGGCGGCCGGGGCGCCCCTGGTGGGCGGCGCCCTGGCGACCCTGGAGTGCCGTACGGAGCAGCGGGTGGCCGCGGGCGACCACACGCTCGTCGTCGGCCGCGTCCTGACGGCGGAGGTGCCGAGCGCGGACGGGGGCCCGTTGCTGCATTTCAAGGGCCGGTACCGGCAGTTGGGCTGAGGCCGGGCTGAGGCCGCCCGACCGGTCCCCCCGCGGTCCTACTGGTCGAGGACCGTGACGTCGAGTCCGGCCAGCCGCTCCGGGTCGTTGAGGATGTCGATCACGGCGATCCGGCCGTGAACGACGGTGAAGGCGAGAACGCCGACCGGGCGTCCCTCGGCGACCACCACGACACCTGCCGCACCATTGACGAGGGCGGGCTGCGCGATACGGGCCAGGTGGGCGAAGCCACTCGCCCCCGAGGCCACGGCGACGGCGCCGGCCGTCACGCCGCCCTCCGAGCGCGCCACCACATCCGGGTCGAGCACCGCGACGAGCGCGTCGAAGTCACCGTCGCGCGCCGCCGCGAGGAACGCGTCGACGACCGCCCGCTGCCGGGCGAGGTCCGGATCCGGCGCGGGCGCCCCGCCCTGGACCCGGCGCCGGGCGCGGCTGGCGAGCTGCCGGGAGGCCGCCGGCGTACGGCCCACGATGGGCGCGATCTCCTCGTACGGCACGGCGAACAGGTCGTGCAGCACGAAGGCGAGCCGCTCGGCGGGCGCGAGCTGCTCCAGGACGACGAGCAGGGCGAGGCCCACCGAGTCGGCGAGCAGCGCCTCCTGCTCGGGGTCGACGCCGCTGACGGGGCTGAGCACCGGTTCCGGCATCCGCACGCCCGGCCGCTCCTCCAAAGGCTCCTCGCCACGCGTCCTGCGCGAACGCAACATGTCCAGGCAGACCCGCCCCACGACGGTCGTCAGCCAGCCGCCGAGGTTGTCGACCCGGCTCGCGTCGGCCCGGCTCAGCTTGAGCCAGGCCTCCTGCACGGCGTCGTCGGCCTCGGCGAGCGACCCGAGCATGCGGTAGGCGACGGCGCGCAGATGACCGCGGTGCGACTCGAAACGCTCGGCGAGGAACTCGCTCTCGTTCCTCTCGGGAAAACCGCTGTCGCTCATCCGTCACATCTCCTCGTGGGTGGTCCGTCAGTGGGTTGACGGACTACGGAGGGCAGATGTGACGAGAACGGGGGTGCGGTGTAGGGCGGAGAGGTTCTAGCCCCAGTCGCGGCCGGTGCGTCCCCGCTTGGTGTCGGAGCGCTGCTTCTTCTCGCGCAGCCGGCGTTCGTTGATTCCGCGGGGGATTCGGGTGGCCCGGCGGGGCTTGGGGGGCGGGGCGGTGGCCTCGGCGAGAAGCGAGGCGAGCCGCACCGCGGCGGTCTCACGATTGCGCCACTGGGACCGGTGCTCGGAGGAGCGGACGCTGATCACCCCGTCGACGAGCCGCCCCGCGAGCTTGGCGAGCGCGCGCTCCTTCCACACCGACGGCAGCGCCTCCGTCTTCGCGAGATCGAACCGCAGTTCCACCTGCGAATCACTGGTGTTCACATGCTGTCCGCCGGGTCCACCGGACCGCGAGAAACGCCACATGAGCTCGGCCTCCGGAAGGGAGACGGAGCCGCGAATGACGTAAGGACCGGACATGCCGTCCATGGTCCCGTGTCTGTCCGGTCCACGTCACCCGGTTTTCGGCGCGCCGTGGGTAAAGAAAGTAAAGGGATACGGAACCTCGGGGACCCCCCTTGGCGTTCATAGGGGTGACGGTAGCTTCGTCCCCAGTACGAAGCCCGTAGTACGCAACGAGGGAAGGGACTCCCAACAATGGCTGTAAGCCTGTCCAAGGGTGGCAACGTCTCGCTCACCAAGGAGGCTCCGGGCCTGACCGCCGTCACCGTGGGTCTCGGCTGGGATGTCCGCAGCACCACGGGCACCGACTTCGACCTCGACGCTTCGGCCATCGCGGTCAACCAGCAGGGCAAGGTCTACTCGGACGCCCACTTCGTCTTCTTCAACAACAAGCAGACCCCGGACCAGACCATCGTCCACACCGGTGACAACCGCACGGGCGAGGGCGCGGGCGACGACGAGGCGATCAACGTCAACCTGGCGGGCCTCCCCGCCGACGTCGACAAGATCGTCTTCCCGGTCTCCATCTACGACGCCGAGACCCGCTCGCAGAACTTCGGCCAGGTCCGCAACGCCTACATCCGCATCGTCAACCAGGCCGGCGGCACCGAGATCGCCCGCTACGACCTGTCCGAGGACGCGGCGACGGAGACGGCGATGGTCTTCGGCGAGCTCTACCGCAACGGCGCCGAGTGGAAGTTCCGCGCCGTCGGCCAGGGCTACGCGTCGGGCCTGGTCGGCATCGCCCAGGACTTCGGCGTGAGCGTCTGACATCTGGCGTCTGACATCTGGCGTCTGACACCTGGCGTCTGACACCTGACGCCCGGGTGTGAACGTCCGACACCCACCGCGGCACACTGCACATTCAACGTCCGCCTGCCCGGGGAGACTTCCCCGGACAGGCGGACGTGCGGTTTCACGCGGTTTCCTCGGCCGTGTGGGCCCACGAGCCTCGCGGGTGACCCGCCGGTCGACGGCCTCACGGGCGACCCGCCGATCGACGGCCTCACGGGGGCCCGGCCCGGACCGCGAGCCTCGCGGTGGTCCGGCCCAGACCGCGACCCTCGCGGGGTCCGGGCGTCCGCGGCCTCACGGGTGGGCCGGCTTGCCGTCGCCGTACAGCCAGTCCTTCCAGATCTCGCTGAAGTCCTTGCCCGGGGCCTTCTTCTCCACGTATGCCGTGAACTCGGCGGTGTCCGCGTTGGCGTGACGGTGGGTGGCGGCCCAGCCCTGGATGATGTCGTAGAACGTATCGTCGCCGACGGTCCGGCGGATCTTGTGCAGGACCATGGCACCGCGCTCGTAGACGGGGCTGTCGGAGATGTGGGCCGCGCTGGACGGCTTGGCCGGGGGGAAGGCCCAGATGGCCTTGTTCTGCGCGGGGTCGTCGTAATAGTCGCCCTTGTAGAGGGAGTCGAAGATCTCGTCGGCCGTGTAGCCGTCGTGGTCCTCCTGCCACAACCACTCCGCGTATGTGGCGAAGCCCTCGTTGAGCCACATGTCCCGCCAGGACGTGGGGGTGACCGAGTCGCCGTACCACTGGTGGGCCAGTTCGTGGACGAGGGTCCCGGTGTCGGGGGCGCCCGGGAAGACGGGGCGGGTCTGGGTCTCCAGGGCGTAGCCCGCGTCCTTGGGGCGGTCGACGACGGCACCCGTGGAGGAGAACGGGTACGGGCCGAAGTTGTACTCCTCCCAGTCCATGATCTCCGGGATTTTCGCCAGGACCTTCTTGCTCGCCGCGCTCTGCGTCGGGTCCACGGCGACATACACCGGCAGGCCGTTCTTCGTCGTGCTCCGCGTGATGTCGTACCTGCCGATCGCCAGCGTCGCGACATAGCTCGCCATCGGTTCGGCCGTGTGCCAGGCGAAGGTCGTACGGCCCCCGCTGGTCGTCTCGCTGGTCAACTCGCCGTTGGAGACTGCCGTCAGTCCCTCCGGAACCGTGATCCTTACGTCGTACGACGCCTTGTCGGAGGGGTGGTGGTTGCCGGGGAACCACGCCATCGAACCCGTGGGTTCGCCGAGGGCGAGGGCGCCGTCGGCCGTGCGCAGCCAGCCCTCCTCGGAGGTGTCCGGATCGGTGATCGTCTCGGGGGTGCCCGAGTAGCGGACCGTCGCGCGGAACGTCTCTCCCTTGTCGAGGTCGTCGTGCGGGCGCACGGTCAGCTCCTGGCCGGCCCGGTTCCAGCGGGCCTTCTTGCCCTCGACGGTGACCCCGGAGACATCCAGCCCCTTGAGGTCGAGGTCGAACGCACTGAGGCCCTGGGTGGCCCGCGCCGTGATCTCCGCCGTGCCGACGAGCTGCCGCGCCTTGGGGTCGTAGGAGAGCGTCAGGCCGTAGTGGCTGACGTCGTATCCGCCGTTGCCCATCTTCGGGAAGTACGGGTCACGGACACCGGCCGCCCCGGGCTTGCCGTGCACCCCGCCTCCTCCACCGCACGCGGAGAGACCAAGGGCGGCGACGAACGCCAGGGCAAAGGGGACGGCGACGGAAGATCGGGGCACACTCATGATCCTACGAGTCCATGCGGGGCCCCTTCAGGCGCGGGCCGCACGGCCCTCGTCCATGCGGGGCTCCCCTCGGGCCGGGCCGCAAGGCCCTTGCCCCGGGGCCATCATCACCGCACGCCTGTGATCATCCGAGCCGTAATCCCCTGCCCCGCCCCCGAGCGCCACGACCGCACACCCGCGCCCCGCCGAGGAAGAGCGGACCCCGGACGGAGCCGTGGCCCTGCGCCTGCGGTCCCCCCTGTCCATGAGGCCCTCCCCGGAGGCCACGACCACCCGCCCGCGACGACCTTCCGACGCCCGTGCCGGGCTCGTCCGGGCCATGACCCGCGCCTCCGACCCGCCTCAGGCCAAAACCCTTCCTCGACGCTCGTCGACGACCAGCGCCCACTCGCCCCCTCCTGCGCCGCAAGGCCCTCATCCCAGGGCCTTGCGGCGCAGGGGCCTGGCCTCTCCCCGGCCGCGCCGAGGTCGCCCGAGGCCATGACACCATCACCTACGTGCTCGACATCGGCTACGCCCTCTCCAACCGCTTCCCCGACCCCCCGCAGACCGACTACCGCCGCGCGGACGTCCACGCGCTGCGGCACGACCTCTTCTGCGGGGACGTCTATCTCGCCGACACCAAGGCGGACCGAGAGCTGTCCACAGCCTGGGGATGGGTGCCGGTGCTCGACTTCGCGTGGGCGCTGTGCGACATCGTGGAGCAGCTCGATCAGGACCCGCTCGGCAGCCGGGCCTCGCGGCCCCAGTACGCGGAGCTCGACTTCACCGAGTCGACCGACCGCATGCTCTTCGAGCGCCGCTTCGGCTGGGTGGACATCGAGGCCGACTGGATGCCGGGCGACGAGGAACCGCTGACCTTCTCCCACTCCGCACTCCGCCGCGAGGCACGTGACTTCCTGCACGACCTGATCTCCGACCTCACCGACCTGCACGACGACCTCGCCGAGAACCCGGCGATCTGGAGCCTCCAGGCCCGCTTCCCCCGCGTGCGTTGACGTGGGCTGACATGCGCTGACGTGCGCCGACCACCCGGCCTACAGGGACTCGGCCACGACCTCCTTGAAGAGCCCCTCGGTGACACTCAACATGGTGTTTCCTCCTCGTGGTTGGGAGAGCCCGCGGGCCGCACCGCCCCGCCCAGCAGGGCCAGTTCGTCCGCCGACGTCCCGTGGGGCAGGTCCCCCATGGACGTCGGGGTCGGCGCCGACGGGCTCGGGCCACTCCCCCATGACCCCGACCGCCCGCTCCACCTCGGCCGCCGCCGCGAGCAGCGGCACGACCTCCTCGTACGCCCGCGCCACCAGCACGTTCCCGTAGAACGAACCCACTTGCCTCACCCCTCTATCGAACCGACGTACGACGCCCCCCACGCCTCGCCCCTCACCCCTCCGCCGTACCGCCGTCCACCCGAAGCCCGATCTCCGCCGCCAGCACCGGCGCCAGGTCCAGCAGCTGGGCCGGGCTGATCACGGCGCCCGTCAGACGGCCCACCCCCCGCGCGATGTCCAGCTCCGCGGCCCGGCGCAGGTCCACGTCCGTGAGGGTCGCGTCGGTGAGGTCCGCGCCCTTCAGGACGCAGTCGACGAACTCCACGCGCTCCAGACGGGCGCCCCCGAAGTCCGGCTCGACCAGGACGCAGCCCTCGAAGACGACGTCCTTGAGGCGGGCCGCGCGCAGGTTCAGGTAGTCGATCTTGCCTCCGCGGATCAGGACCCGCTCCATGACGGAGCCGTGCAGCTGCACTCCGCCCAGCCGTGCGTCCACCAACTCGACGTCGCGCAGGGTCGACTCGGCGAGGTCCGTGCCCACGCCCCGGATGCCCGTCAGGACGGAGTCCAGGAAGCGGGCGTGGTGCAGCCGCGTCTCGTCCAGGGCGCAGCCCGTCAGCGCGCAGTCCATGAAGCGCGCGCCTGCGCCGTCCTGCCCGGCGAAGTCGGCCTCCCGGAACTCCAGCCCGTCGTAGTCCCCGTCCGGCTCGAGGCCGAAGCCGTCGTACGGCTCCAACGGCGGCAGCCGCACCTCCGGCCGTCGCGCCGCCTTCACTCCCGCCCCGGACCCCTTCACCCCCGTCCCGGTCCCCTTCACCCCCGTCCCGCCACTCGCACCGCGCCCACCGGTCCCACCCGCCGCTCGCCTCGCCATGACCCCATACTGCCCGCCGCCACTGACAATCCCCCTGACCTGCGAAGACACCGCCGACGTCACATTTCGGGGCCCTCGACCGGTCGTACTCGCAGAAAGGCGACCCCCGCAGGGCCGCGAGCACGACCCCAAGCACGGCCCGAAGCACGACCCCAGGCACCGCCCGAACCACGGCCCGAACCACGGTCCCAAGCACACCCCAACCCGAGGGAGACCGCCCGACCATGCACCGCATGCACCGCATCACCGTCATCGGCGGCGGCCTCGCCGGACTCACCGCCGCCATCACCGCCGCCGAGGCGGGCGTCAAGGTCACCGTGCACGAGGCGCACGACACGCTCGGCGGCCGGGCCCGCACCGCCGACGGCCCGTACCGGACGAACGAGGGCCCGCACGCCCTCTACAGCGGCGGCCCGCACTGGACTTGGCTCAAACAGCGGGACCTGATCGGGCCGCTCGCCCCGATCCCGCCCCTGGAAGCCGCCAGGCTGCGGCTGCGCCACCGGGGCGTCCTGCGCCGCACCCCGCCCCTGGCGATGCTCAAGCTGCTGCGCCGCTCCTCCCAACAGGCGCCCGTGGACGTCGACTTCCTGACGTGGGCCACCGAACAGGCCGGAGAGGAAGGGGCCCGGGCCGCCGCGTTCTACTCGGCGGTCGCCCTCTTCCACCACGACCCCGGTTCACTCTCGGCCGCGTTCGTGCAGGAGCGGCTGCGCCGTGCCACGAAGCTGCCCCCGGAGGCGCACTACCCGAGGGGTGGCTGGGCGAGTGTCATCGACCGCATGGCCGCCCGGGCATGGAATCTCGGCGTGCGCATGGAGACCCTGGCCAGGGTCGACACGCTGCCCCGGAACGGCCCCGTCGTCGTCGCCACCTCCCTCGCCTCCGCCCGCCGCCTCCTCAAGGACGACTCCCTCACCTGGACCGGCGGCCGTACCGCCCTCGTCGACCTGGCCGTCCGCACCCGGCGCGGCGACGCGTTCGCCGTCGCCGACCTGGACGCGCCCGGCTGGATCGAACGGTTCACGGCGCAGGACCGCACCCTCGCCCCGGCCGGCGAGCAGCTCGTCCAGGGCCAGTTCCCGATCGCCCCGCACGAGTCCAAGGCCGACGGCGTCGCCCGCGCCGAGCGCCTGCTCGACCTCGCGTTCGAGGGCTGGCGCGAGCGCGTGACCTGGCGGCGGGAGGCTGTGGCGCAGGGGCGTACCGGCGCGGTGGACCTGCCGGGGACCAGCTGGCGCGACCGGCCCGCCGTCGACCGCGGCGACGGCGTCTACCTCGCGGGCGACCAGGTCGCCGCCCCCGGCGTGCTCTCCGAGGTCTCCTTCAACAGCGCCCTCGAAGCCGTCGCGCTGGCCCTCAGGAGCCGGGAACGCCCCGACTTCAGGATCCGGGAAGACCTTGACCTCAAGCAAGCTTGAGGTTGAATCCTGGGCTTCTCACACCGCGCCGACGACGACTGACGACGACCACTGACAACGACGACTGACAACGGCCACTGACAACGGCCACTGACGACGGGGGAACCCACCATGCACGCCATCCGCCTGCACGCCTTCGGCCCGGCCGAGAACCTCACCTACGAGAAGGTGGAGGACCCCGACCCGGGCCCCGGCCAGGTCCGTATCGCCGTGGCCGCCGCGGGCGTCCACCTCCTGGACGCGGCCCTGCGCGAGGGTGCCCAGGGACCGGCCCCGGCACCCACACCGCTGCCGACGGTCCCCGGCCGCGAGGTCGCCGGCACCGTCGAGGCGCTCGGCGAGGGCGTCGCCGGACTCTGGCTCGGCAAGCGCGTGGTCGCCCACCTCGGCTTCGCCCCGGGTGGATACGCCGAACTGGCCGTCACCGATGTCGACCGCGTCCACGAGATCCCCGAGAACCTGGACTTCGCGCAGGCCGTCGCCATGATCGGAACGGGTCGTACGGCTCTGGGGATCCTGCAGTTCGCCGAGCTCGGCCCCGATTCCGTGGCCGTCGTCCCCGCGGCCGCCGGCGGCATCGGCACCCTCCTCGTGCAGTACGCGAAGCACGCGGGCGCCACCGTGATCGGCCTCGCGGGCGGCCCGGAGAAGGTGGCCCGGGTGCGCGAGACCGGCGCCGATCTGGCCGTCGACTACCGCGATCCCGGGTGGCCGGAGCGGGTCCGCGACCGGTTCGGGGACCGGCCGGCCACCGTTGTCTTCGACGGCGTCGGCGGCGAGGTCGCCCGCGCCGCCGTCGCCCTCCTCGCCCCCGGTGGCAAGCACATCGTCTTCGGCTGGTCCGGCGAGGGCATCCGGGACGGCTCCCCGTACCTCGTCGACGGTGTGTCGGAGCAGGTCCTCGGCCCCGTGATGATGCGGAAGGCGGGCGGCCCGAACCCCGTACGCACGCTGGAACTTCGGGCCCTCAGCGAAGCCGCCGCGGGCCGTCTCACCCCGGCCGTCACCCGCTTCCCGCTCGCCGAGGCGGCCGCCGCGCACCGGGCCCTGGAAACCCGCGGGACGACCGGAAAGGTGGTACTGGAGCCATGACCGGAAGCCCGAGCGGTAGCCCGACCGGAAGCCCGAAGGGACCGGCACCCCCAGGCACGCCACCCGAAGATGCGATACGACCCGTTTCATGGTCTTCTGGCCGGGTGAGTGTCACCCGAACAGGTGAACCCGAGGTCCGCGTCGGCGCCGATCCCCACCGTTGGTGGGGCCTGGTGATCATCGCTCTCGCACAGCTGATGGTGGTGCTGGACGCGACCATCGTGAACATCGCGCTCCCTTCCGCACAGCGCGATCTGGGCATGTCCGACGGCAACCGGCAGTGGGTCATCACGGCGTACACGCTGGCCTTCGGCGGGCTTCTGCTGCTCGGCGGCCGGATCGCCGACCTCGTGGGCCGCAAGCGCACCTTCGTCTTCGGCCTCGTCGGCTTCGCGGTCGCGTCCGCGCTGGGCGGCGCGGCCACCAGCTCTGGCATGCTCTTCGGCGCCCGCGCGCTCCAGGGCGCCTTCGCCGCGGTGCTGGCCCCCTCCGCGCTCAGCCTGCTCACCACCAGCTTCACCGACCCGAAGGAGCGGGGAAAGGCCTTCGGCGTCTACGGTGCGCTGGCGGGCTCGGGTTCGGCGATCGGCCTCATCGCGGGCGGTCTGCTGACCGAGTACCTGAACTGGCGCTGGTGCCTGTACGTCAACGTGCCCATCGCCGTCGTCGCGGTCGTCGGCGCGTTCGCGCTGCTGCGCGACCGCCCCGGCACCTCCGGCGCCCGGCTCGACGTACCGGGGGCGCTGCTCGGCTGCGGCGGACTGGTCGCGATCGTCTACGGCTTCAGCGAGGCGGAGCCGCGCGGCTGGACGGACCCGCTGGTGCTGTCGCTGTTCGCGATCGGCGTCGTCCTCCTGACCGTCTTCGTCCTCTGGCAGGCGAAGGCGCCGAGCCCGCTGCTGCCCCTGCACATCGTCAAGGAGCGCAACCGCGCGGGCTGCTTCCTGACGATGGCGCTCGCCGTCATCGGCATGTTCGGCATGTTCCTGTTCCTGACCTACTACCTCCAGGTCATCCTCGGCTACTCGCCCGTGCGGACCGGCCTGGCCTTCCTGCCGCTGACCGTCGCGATCGTCATCGGCTCGACGCAGATATCCGCCCGGCTGCTGCAACACGTCGCACCGCGCATGCTGATGGTCCCGGGCATGATCCTCGCGGCCGGCGGCATGCTCGTCTTCACCCGGCTGACCACCGGCTCCGACTACACGGGGCATCTGCTGCCGGGGATGATCCTGATGGGCCTCGGCATGGGCCTGACCTTCATGCCGGTCTTCGCCACCGCCACCGCCGGGGTCGCCCCGCGGGACGCGGGCGTGACCTCCGCGACCGTCAACACCTCACAGCAGGTGGGCGGTTCGATCGGCACGGCCCTGCTGAACACCATCGCCACCACCAGCGGCACGGCGTACATCGCCGCCCACCTCCACAACCCCGCCCAGCAGGCGCAGATCGTGAAGGAGGGCGTCGTCCACGGCTACACCGTCGCCATCTGGTGGGCCGTCGGCATCATGCTGCTGGCCGCCCTGATCGCGGGCCTGATGGTCACGGCCAAGGCCCCGAAACACGCACCGAGGGGCGCGCCCGTGCCCGAGTCGGTGCCCTGAGCCCGGGCTCACGGCAGCGGGAGTCGGCGCCGTGAGCCCGGCCCACACACGGACGGACTCACCGAGCGACCGCCTTCGTCGCCTTGCTCACCGCCGACCCGTCCTGGTGACCGGTGCGGTGCGCGATCACCTTCACGGTGATCTTCTTGCCCGCCTGGGCCGACTTCAGCACCAGCGTGGACTTGGTGGCACCGGTGATCGCCTTGCCGTTCGCGTACCACTGGTACGCGTACGAAGTGGCGGCCGGGCTCCAGGTGCCCTTGCTCGTCGTCAGTGTCCTGCCGACCTTCGCCGTGCCGCTGATCGCCGGCGCCTTCGTCGCCTTGGGGGCCGTCCCCTTGGCCACGGTGACCGCCGCCGAGGTCGCCGTCCCGCTCGTCCAGCCGCTCTTGACGGCCGTGACGGTCACGGTCAGCTTCTTGCCGAGCAGCGCGGCCGGGATCTGGTACGTCGAGGCCGTGGCGCCCGCTATCGCGGTGCCGTTCGCCTTCCACTGGTAGGTGTACGAGGACGGCGCCGCCGACCAACTCCCGTTCGCCGCCGCGACCTTGACGCCGACAGCGGCCGTGCCCGTCACCTTGGGCACGGCGGTGTTCGTCAGCTCGGGCCGGGTGACGGTGAAGCTGCCGCGCTGGTACTCCGTGCCGCCCTGGATGACGCTGACGCTCCAGGTGCCGGCAGCCACGCCGGTCAGGTGAGGGAGGCCGTCACGGTCCGGTTGTCCGCGGAGACGGACAGGGTCTTCGCGGTGAGGGTGCTGCCGCTCTTGGAGAGCCGGACGGTGGCGCCGGTGCTGAGGGCGGTGCCGGTGATGGTCAGCGTCGGCTTCGTCCCGCCCACCGCCGTGGTGGGACTGATCGCGGTGACATCGACGCGGTCGGGACCGCACAGCACGGACGAGCACGCCAGCCGCGCGCTGTAGGAGGTGCTGGACGCCTTCTCCGGCAGTCCGAGGACGAACACGCTCGGGCTGCTCCCGGCGGACGAACCGCCCGACGAGCAGCGGTAGCCGCTCGGGATGTACAGCGAGCAGCCGTTGGTCCAGGAGCTGTTGTAGAGCGCCGGTACCGCCGTGGTGGAGGTGCCGGTGGTGTCGGTGATCTCGGCGTCGAAGTGGTCGAAGCCCGCGGTGGGCAGCACCGCGCACACGGCGGTGTGCGACTCGTCGAGCGTGCCGGTGATCGGCCCGTACCCGTACGCGACCGAGGGGACCCTGGTGCACTCGGGCGCCGGCCCGTCGGCGCCGGCGATGCGCAGGGCGTCCAGGTGGTACTCGGGCGCGGCCTTCAGATTGACCGGGGTCTGCACGAGCACCTGGTGGGTGGTGGAGCCGGTGGCCGCGCAGGAGCGGTTGCGGAAGGAGCACTCGACGGTGCCGTCCCCGCCCAGGACCGCGATGTTGGCGGTGCCCAGCGCGTCCCGGACGTCGATGTGCACGACGTCGGTGGCGGCGCCGGTGGTGACCTGGTGGCAGCGCAGGGTGCCGGGGGTGTCGTACGCGCCGGTCACGGAGGGACCGCCGACCTTCGCGGCGGCCGTCCTCGCGCAGCCCGCCGAGTCGGCGCTCGCGGTCACGTCACGCCGGGTCAAGGTGTACGTGGCGGCCTGGTCCCGGCCGGTGACGAGCACCGTGTGGGCCTTGCCGGGGGTGAGGCCGCACACGGTCCAGCCGTTGGTGGTGGCGAAGCGGTCGCAGACCTTCCTGCCGGTGGAGTCGACCACCGAGAACTTCGCCGCGACCCCGCCGGAGGTGGCGATCAACTGGAAGACCTCCGTGCCCGTGTGGGCGCCCGCGGGAATGCTCAGGCAGTGCGCGAAGACGCCGTCGCCGGTGGCGAGCGTGGCCTTGGCCCCGCCGTCGGCGAAGCTTCCGGCGGGCAGCGCCGGGCAGTCGCTCTCGGCGTCCGTGCGGCGGAAGTCGACGGCGTACGTCCCCGTCGCGTCCTCGCCGCCGTCGTCGGTGTGCACCAGCGCCCGGTAGGGAGCGGTACCGGTGAGCGCGCAGTCGCCGTTCGCGAGCTTCTCCGCGTCGCACTGCGCGGTGCCGTCCCGGTCGAGGACCTCCACCTCGGCGTGGACCCCGGCCGAGGAGAGCGGGGTGAGCGCGGCGACCGAGGCGCCCCGCGGCGCGGACAGCGTCAGGCAGTCGTACTGCCCCGCCGAGCTCAGCTCCCCCTTGTGGAGGCCCATCCCGGTCGCCACGCAGCCGGAGTCGGAGGCGCGGTCGAGGACGATCAGCCCCTGCGGGGAGCCGGGGTAGGGGTACGAGCCGTCCAGGACCGCGGTGTACGTGCCCGCGTCCGGGATTCGGCACGGGTCCTCGGCCCAGCACACCGTCCGGCCGGAGGCGTCGTACACACGGACCGGGCCGGTGTTCCCGTCCTGGTCCACGGCGTGGACGAGGTACGAGCCCGCCTTGCCGGCGGTGAAGGTGTGGCAGGGGTTGGTGGTGAAGTCCTGCTGCTCCAGGGGACCGTAGGGCCGGACCGGCGCGGTGCGACAGCCCTGCGGGTCGTTCAGGCGGCGCACCTTGACGGCGAACTCGGCGGGGAAGCCCTTCTCGCCGCCCGAGACCTGGGACAGCACCCGGTAGGGGCCGTCGCCGGGCAGCACGCAGCTGTCCTCGCCGTCCTCGGGGAAGTGCGGGCAGATCCGGGAGCCGGACCCGTCGGTGATCCAGGCGACGTCCTCGCCGTACACCTTGGTGCCGTGGGTGAGCCGGATCCGCTCGCCGGGCTTCGCGTCGAACGGCTGGCAGTCGACCTCGACGGGCGTCACGGACGTCCGGCTCACGGTCGGCAGGTCCCAGCCGGTGCCCGTCCCGTCCGCGCAGCCCCTCGTGGAGCCGAGCGGGACGACGCTGACGGCGGTGTCCTCGTCCTCCCAGCCGCTGTTGCTCACCTTGACGGTGTAGGTGCCGGCGGCGGCCAGGTCGCACATGCCCTGTGTGGCGAACTCGCTTCCGTAGCAGTCCACTTCGGTGCCGTCGGCGGCGTAGACCTGCCGGTGCGCCTCGTTGTGGCTGTCGTCCAGCGACACCAGGTGCAGGCCGGGCTCGGTGACCGCGACGGTGAAGCAGGCGCTTCCCTCCGGCGCGACGGTGGCCTTGCCGATCGCGTCGCCCGGATCCCCGAACGGCGCGAGCGCGAGCGGCGCGCAGTCGGTGTCGGCGGCCGGTTGTGCCGCGGCACGGGCGGTACCGGCCGACGACGTCAGCAGCGCGACGAGGAGGGTGAGCGCGAGCAGCACCACCAAGGCGGGCGTGCGTCTCACGCGCGGACAGGCGTCAGGCATCGCAGGCATCGAGTCCCCCCGGACCAATGGTCAACGAATGGTCAATGAGGCGATGTTCGCACACAGGTCTGACACAGCACTCGTGGCCTTGGGCGGGGCCGCGAGCCAAACGTGCCGCATGCCTCGAGCCGTCAGTGCCGCCCCGCCACCCGGTCCGCCACCTGGGCCAGCCTCGACGACTCCGCGCTGTGCGTGGTCAGTTCGCGGCGGTCGGCCGTGCGATAGGTGGCGTACATGCCGTGTACGCCGATCCAGCGGAAGGGTTCCGGCTCCCACTTGCGGACCTTGTGGTTGACCCAGGGGAGGGCGGTCAGGTCGGTCGGGCCGGACTGGCCGGAGTCCTGCTGGATCAGGTCGCGCAGGGTGCGCGCGGCGAGGTTGGTGGTGGCGACGCCGGAGCCGACGTAGCCGCCGGCCCAGCCGAGGCCGGTCGAACGGTCCAGGGTCACCGTGGCGCACCAGTCGCGCGGGACTCCGAGCACACCCGACCAGGCGTGCGCGACCTTCACTCCCGCCAGCGAGGGGAAGAAGCGGACGAGGATTTCGTGCAGCGCGTCGATGGTGGCCTGCTGGGTGCGGCCGTCGTTGTCGGTGCGCGAACCGAAGCGGTACGGCACTCCGCGGCCGCCGAGCGCGATGCGGTCGTCGGCGGTGCGCTGCGCGTACATGTAGGCGTGCGCCATGTCGCCGAGGGTCTCGCGGCCCTCCCAGCCGATCGACTCCCACTGCTCGGGCGTCAGCGGCTCCGTCGCGATCATCGAGGAGTTCATGGGCAGCCAGGTGCGCTTCTGGCCCTTCAGGGATGCCGTGAAGCCCTCCGTGCAGCGCAGCACGTACGGCGCGCGGACCGTCCCGTACGGCGTCACCGCGTGCTTCGGCCGGATCTCCGTCACCGGCGTCTGCTCGTGGATGGTGACGCCGAGCGCCTCCACGGCCGCCGCGAGGCCCTTGACCAGCTTCACCGGGTGCAGGCGCGCCCCGTGCGGGGTCCACGTCGAGCCCACCGCGTCCGCGACCCGGATCCGCTCGGCCGTCTCCCGGGCGCCGTACAGCTCGCGGTCCTTCTCGCCGTACGCCAGCTCGTGCGCGTGGAAGGCCTTCAGGCGGGCCAACTGAGCCGGTGTGTAAGCCACTTCGAGGACGCCGCCCTGGTGGATGTCCGCCTCGATGCCCTCCTCGGCCGCGACCCGCACCACCTCGTCGACCGTCTCGTTCATCGCCTGCTGAAGGCGGACCGCGGCCTCCTGGCCGTGCAGCTTCGCGTACCGGTCGCGGCCCGCGATGCCGTTGTAGAGCCAGCCGCCGTTGCGCCCCGAGGCGCCGTACCCGCAGAACTTCTGCTCCAGGACGGTGATACGGAGGAAGGGGGCCGCCTTCTTCAGGTAGTACGCGGTCCACAGCCCGGTGTAGCCACCGCCGACGATGACGACGTCGGCGGACGCGTCGCCGGGCAGCGGCTCCCGCGTCCCGGGGAGACCGTCGTCCGCGTACCAGAACGAGATGCCGCCGTTGACCGTGCCGCTTCCTGTGCTGCTGCTCATGGCCGGGACGTTAACCCCTGAGAGCGGCCACTGTCTCCTTCGGATTCCATGCTTTTCCGCGCCCTCTGACCAGCGGATAGCAGGCCAGACCGATCAGCACGGAGGTGAAATGTCCGAGATCGGTGAAGGTGCGGCCGGTCGCGAGCGGCACCCCGTACACCGCGAGCACGACCACCAGGTACGCATAGCGCCAGGGCAACGCGATCCGGTACGTGAGCACGGCGATCACACCAGCCAGCGCGTAACTCACCCCGATGTCCAGCGTGTTGACCGCCGATCGCGGCGCCACCTCGTGCTGGATGGCCAGCAGCAGCGCCCCCTCGCTGATGAGCGTGGCCAGGACGTGCGCGGCCACGCACACGGCCAGCCAGCGCGCGGTGCCCAGCCAGCGCTCCGCCGGCGCGTGGAAGACGGTGTAGAGAACGGCGTACGGCAGCCAGAAACCGCCGTCGATCCACATGGCACTGGCGATCAGCACCCGCACCGGGGTGTTCGACAGCTCGTGGATGTTGGTCGAGCGCTGCCGCAGGAAGTCCTGCTCGAAGTCCGGAGACATGTGGTGCATGGCCACCGTGGTGACGAAGAGGATCGCCAGCCAGACGTACGTACCCGGGGCGCTGCGCACGTACCTCCACACCCTGTGGATGCCCCGGTCAAATCGCATGAGCCGATTCCCTCACGCCCGTAGTGTCCCGCATGTGATCGACATTCCCGATGAACTGGCCGCCTCGCAGCTCAAGTACAACGGAGAAGCCGGTCGTGCCTTCATCACCGCGCTCCCCGCACGGGCCGCGGACTTCCTCGACCGCTGGGAGCTGCGCCCCGACGGCCGTTCCCTGCACGGTGTCACGGCCCTGGTCCTTCCCGTGCGCCGCCGCGACGGAACCCGGGCCGCCCTCAAACTCCAGCTGCTCGACGAGGAGAGCGAGGGCGAGCCCCTCGCTCTCCGCGTCTGGGACGGGGACGGAGCGGTGCGGCTGCTCGACCACGACGCCGCCACCGGCACGATGCTCCTCGAACGCCTCGACCCGGCCCGCATGCTGTCGCACCTGCCCGACCCCCACGAGGCCGCCTCGGTCATCGCCCGCCTGCTGGCCCGCCTCACCTCCCTACCGGCGCCACAGGGCATGCGACGACTCGGCGACATCGCGCAGGCCATGCTGGAGCGGGTCCCAAGGGCGCTGGAGCGAGTCCCGGACCCGGGTGCCCGTCGCCTCCTCGCCGACTGCGCGGCCGCCGTGAGCGAGGTCGTGGCCGAACCCGGTGACCGCCTCCTGCACTGGGACCTCCACTACGAGAACGTCCTCGCCTCCGACCGGGCCCCCTGGCTGGCCATCGACCCCAAGCCGCTCGCCGGCGACCCGGGCTTCGATCTGTGCCCGGCCCTCCACAACCGCTTCGACGCCGACGACATCCAGTGGCGCTTCGACGCGATGACGGACGTGCTGGGTCTGGACCGGGAGCGGGCACGCGCCTGGACGCTCGCCCGCGTCCTGCAGAACTCCCTCTGGGAGCTCGAGGACGGCCGCCCCCTGGAGGCCGAGCAGCTGGAGATCGCCCGCAGGCTCCGCGCCGAACGCGGTCGGACGCGGAATGCGCCCGCAAGCTAGCCTCGCCACATGATTCGCACCGCGACGCCCGCCGACCTCCCCGTCATCCACGCCCTGATCCGGGAACTGGCCGAGTACGAGAAGGCCCTGGAGGAGGCGAGGGCGACACCGGAGCAACTGCGCGAGGCGCTCTTCGGCGCGCATCCGGCGGCGTACGCGCACCTCGCGGTCGACGACACGACGGGCGAGCCGGTCGGCTGCGCCCTGTGGTTCCTGAACTTCTCGACCTGGCGCGGCGTCCACGGCATCTACCTGGAAGACCTGTACGTCCGCCCCGAGGCGCGCGGCGCGGGCCACGGCAAGGCGCTGCTGACGGAACTGGCGCGGATCTGCGGGGAGCGCGGATACGAGCGCCTGGAGTGGTCCGTCCTCAACTGGAACCGCCCGTCGATCGACTTCTACGAGTCGCTGGGCGCGCGGCCCCAGGACGAGTGGACGGTGTACCGGCTGACGGACGAGGCGCTGCGGGCACTGGGCGACGGGCGCCGAGCGGATCTCTGAGCCGTCGCAGCCCGCAGTGCTGCTGTGACACACCGCGCGGACACGACGGTGCCGGCGCGGACGGTGTTGTCGTTGCTGCGGGTGGTGCGGCGCCGCACGGGCCCGTCGTGGCGGCGGGGAGGGGCGACACGTCGCGGCGGTCCGGCCACGACATCGTCCGCAGGAAGCGGGAGTTGACGCCCGTACCCGGTGAGTGCGGCCACACGGCCCGCGCGATGGAGGGGACGGGGGCGCGTCCACGGCGCCTCTCGGGCCCGGTGACACGCCCCAGGTCATCCGATCGCCAGGGGAGCGGTCATGCCGGGCCCGGAGGCCGACGGCCCTCTTGCGGGACCGCGAAGAAGGATCGTGGAGCGTGGCTGTTCAGAACGCCTTGCTGTTGCAGCCCATGTCCGAACCGAGGTGGGTGCGCTGCGCGCCCGGGTCCCCTTCGCCGTTCAGCAGGTTGCCCGCCAGGCCGTTGATGGCGCCGACGCTGCCGAGCACGTCGATGTTCATGTCGTGCGAGCGACACTCGATGCCCTGCGTGACGTCGAAGTCGTCGTGGCCCCGGTCACCGTGTGCGAAGGCGGTGCCGACGCCGAAGGAGCCGACACTGCCGAGGACGGCGCCCACGAGGACGACCTTCTGAAGCTTGCGCATTTCTTCTCCGTTGGTCGAGCGGATGCGATCTGAAGCAGATCGAGTTGGGACGGCGGACAACTGCGGGGAGGTATCAGCCGAGTCGGGGCAGACCCAATTGGCCCACGGGAGGCGCCGCGACCTGTCCGAGGCCGAGCCCGGGTACCTGCGGGGGGCCGCCCGGCGCGATCAGCGGGTTGATGAGCGGGTTCACTGCAGGGTTCACCTGCGGGTTCACCTGCGGTGCGACACGCGGCGCGGGCTCCGGGTTGAAGACCTGGGGCATGGCCACCTGCGGCGCGACCTGCGGAGTGACCTGCGGAGTGACCTGCGGCGCCGTCTGCGGCGCGACCTGCGGCACGACCTGCGCCGGCTGCTGCTGGGGGGCGGTCTGCTGCGGGGCGTACGGCGAGCCGGAGGCCTGCGCGACGCCGCCCGACGAGGCCCAGGCGGAGGCCTGACCACTCTGCTGCGGGGCAGGCGCCGGGGGTGCGTACTGGGGCGCCGGCTGGGAGTAGGACTGCGGAGCGGAGAACTGGGCGGTGCCCGTCGAACGGGACGTTGCCGTGGCCTGCGGAGCACTCTGCTGGGGTGCCTGGTACTGGGGAGCGGGGGCCGCGTACTGGGGCGCCTGGTACTGGGGAGGGGGCGCCGGGGGCGCGTACTGGGGCGCCGGATACTGGGGCGCGGGGGCCGCGTACTGGGGTGCCGAGTACTGAGGAGGAGGCGCGGGGGGCGCGTACTGGGGCGCCGGGTACTCGGGAGCGGGCGCCGGAGCACCGCTGTACCCGACGGGGGCGTCGGCATAGCTGACGCCGGCGCCGATGGCGGACAGACCGCCGGCCGCCGCTACGACGATCGCGGCTTTGTGAAGCTTTCGCATGGAACCCTCGGCCCTTCAATACCTGTACAGGGAAATCCGTTGTATTCAGTGCAGTCTTGCGTGCGCTCAGTCTGATATTCCTACTGCGCCCCGACAGGGGTAATCCTGGGCTGTCGTGTGGACTTCACGCCGGAGCCGACAGCGGATCCCGTAGCCCCTCTCGCCGATGCATGATCGCTGCCCTTTCCCAGCTGGCAACGACATTTCCTCCGATCCGGTCACGGCATCCAAAATTCCGTCACCCATTTGCCATCGATCGGATTACCGGCCCTTCGTGCCACGGATGAGTGAGGACGTGTCGCCCCGTCAAGAACGAGTGCGCGACCCGTACTCCCCCGCCGATGATCCACACCTCTGGCAAATGGGTGACCGCACCCCGGATCCCGTGACTGGCCCCGCACTCATCTCGTTCCCCACGGGCCAGAACGATGGCCCATCGCAGCCGCACAGGGCAGCGAACGCAGCCTCACAGAGCAGCGAAATCAGCAATAGCCGCAATGGCTCATCAGCATTCCAGTACGTTCCATGCACAGGTCAATGAAGGGCCGAGGGTTCCATGCGCAAGCTTCAGCACGTCGCGCTCATCGTCGCAGCAGCCGGCGGTCTGTCCGCCGTCGGCGCCGGCCCCAGCTTGGCCGCCGCTCCCGTCGCGTACAACGGTGCTGCTCCGCCCCCCGTTGCGCAGCCGGACGTCCAGGCCGCCTCGTCGACCACCACGCAGGCCAGCACGCGAGGCTACGGCTCGCCGGCCGCGCAGCAGCAGGGGGCCCCGCTACAGCCCGCTGAGGTCAGCCCGCAGGTCAACCCACAGCTGAACCCGCAGCTCAGCCCGCAGATCTCCCCGCAGTCGGCACCGGCGCAGGCGCAGGCCGCCCCGCCGAACCAGAACAACCTCTTCCACCCGGACCAGGAGTGCAGCCCGCAGTCCCTGCTCAACGCGAATCTCCCCGTCGCCCTGCTCGCCGCCGCGGAGACCAAGGGCGTCAACTGCACCCAGGCCAACAGCCAGGCGAACGCCCTCGCCAGCGCCCGCTAGGGCCGCCGGACGGCCGGACATCGACGCCCGGCACGGGTCCTTCGGGGATCGCGCCCCCGAAGGGCCCGCTCGTAGGCGTTGCGGCTTCAGGATGATTCCGCAACAAGATCACGGAACCCGGCGCGTCGCCGGGCTGATTTCTGGATATTTCGTATTAATCTCCGTGACTGTACGAAGTCGATCTGTTGCAGATCGCATCCACTCACTCCACCGGAGATGACATGCACAAGCTTCGCAAGGCTGCCGTCCTGGTCGCTGCCCTCAGCAGCGTCGGACTCCTGGGTGCCGGCACTGCCCACGCCGACGGCGGCCACGGCGACAAGAAGGACGGCGGCGACCGCTACAACGTCCTTCAGAGCTCCAACTGCAAGTCGCACGACCTGAACCTCGACCTCCTCGGCAACGTCGGCATCCTCAACGGCCTGCTCGGGCTCAACGACGAGGGCAACCCTGGCGCACAGGACACCCACGTCGGCTCGACCCAGGGCTGCAACAACAGCGCCTGGTAGGCACATGACGGCCGCACAGGCGGCCGAAAGCGGGAAACAGGTCCCGGCACCGAGCCCCAGGCCCGGCGCCGGGACCCCTTTTATGTCGCAGTGGCCATTTTTATGTCGCAGTGGCCATCCGATCGGCATAGGCGGCGAGCCGACGGGCCAGGTGCCGACGTCGCGATTCACTCACGGAGCGGGGTATTTCCCCGCCATCGGCCAAGGCGGTGAGGATTCCCTGAATGCGGCGTGCCGCCCGTTGTTTTGAAGATATTTCGTATTAGCGTCCATAACTGCACGAAGTTGATCTGTCACAGATCGAATCCCTTTACACTCCACCGGAGATGACATGCACAAGCTTCGCAAGGCTGCTGTTCTGGTCGCTGCCATCAGCAGCGTCGGACTCCTGGGTGCCGGCGCCGCCCACGCCGATCAGGGCGGCTGGGGCAAGGGCGGCGAAGACGGCAAGAGCTTCAGCGTCCTGCAGAGCAGCACCTGCAAGTCGCACGACCTCAACCTCGACATCCTCGGCAACGTCGGGCTTCTCAACGGCCTGATCGGGCTCAACGACGAGGGCAACGCGGGCGCACAGCAGACCTCCCTGGGCTCGAGCCAGGGCTGCGACAACAGCGCCTTCGGCAAGAAGTAAGTCAGAACCTCCCTCGGTGCCCCGGCCACAGGCCGGGGCACCGAGGCATTTATGTCGCCGGAAAGCCCTGTCCCAACGGTCGAGATATCGGGTAACTCCGTCAGGCCACGGCCGACCGACGCCCCAGAAGGCCGAAATGCCGGATCGGGAGTGATCCCGGTCCGGCATTCGCCGATCGCACCTCAGAACTCGAAGTGAGGCCGCTTGAAGCCCTTGGGCAGCTGCACCTTGTTGGAGCAGTCCACAACCGGCCCTACCTTCGTGGACCCGGGGGTGTTCAGCATTTTGTCGTCGAGCCCCGCCAAGCGCGGCCGGTCGATCGTCTCGCAGTCCTGCGTCTGCTTGACGACCAACCTGCCGTCCTCGTCGATGTGGACGGTCTCGCTCTTCCGAATGCAGGTGGTTTCACCCGCGGCGGAGGTCTTGCAATCACCCCGGGGGTCATCGGCCTGCGCCTGCGGGGCACCGACGTAGATCACGGCGAGACTTCCGAGAAGCCCCGAGACGGTTGCGATCTTCTGCCGACTGAACATGTGCTGCGCTCCTTTGCGATCGAGGCCCGGGCGCCTGTGCCGTTGATCGGCGTGCGCCCGAGCCTGGGAGAAGGTCAAATACGGGACCCGGCGTCCGACGCGTCTTCAACCGCGTCCGGCGACGGCGTGGGTGCAGCCCGGGCGCGCACCCTGATGGGTTTGTTGCGCGACCGGGCTGCCACTGCCGTTGAGGGTGTTGTCCAGCACACCGCTGAGCAGACCGAGCCGATCCAGGACATGGACGTCCAGATCGTGCGGCTTGCCTACGGTGCCTACGGTGTTCTGACGGATATCGATGCGCCTGCCGTGGCGCTCCGAGGCGATGTGCGACGCGATGGTCCGCGAGGCGACCGGTTGCTGGGCCGACCAGGGTGCGGGCTGCGGCACGACCACCTGCGAACGACCTAGGGGGCCCACTGCGGCGTGGAGTACGGGGTCGCTCGCCCCGCGACCGCCGCGGCTACGACCGCGGCCCGCCGAAACGTGCGCATCGAGCCCTCGGCGCTTTTCTACTTGGAGCCGTACGGAGCGGAGTACTGGCCGTAACCGCCCTCCGGCGCGCTGTACTTGGGGCCGTCCTCCTGCGCACCGTACTTGGGGCCGTACTCCTGCGCACCGTACTTGGGGCCGCTCTCCGGCGCGGAGTACGGAGCCGCCTGCTGGCCGGAGTACGGCTGGCTGTACGGGGCGCCCCACGTGGCCACAGCGTTGGCCGTCGAGGTAGCCACCGCGGTGACCTGCGGAGGAGCGTCGTAGCCCCCGGCGAAGCTGACGCCGACGCCGAGCGCTGACAGCCCCGCGACCGCTGCGGCTACAACGGCGGCCCGCTGAAACTTGCGCATATTTTGACCCCTTCTTAGCTGGGCTCGAAGCCCTTGATTGACTACCTAATGTGAGCATATACACACTAAAAGTAGTCATTTGGGATCTAGGACCCTTCTGCGCGCCGTGTCGGCTGAGGGCGAGACCCCCTTCCGTCCACCCCGCAGGGACTTGAAGGGAGATGAGAAAGCGGGTGATGCGGCCGGTCGTGCGCTCACCGTTCTCCCCCTGAAACGACCCTTCCCCGGGGACGAGTCACGGGCAGGGACGGGCGGTCACCCGTTTGCCCGCCGACGCGCGTGAGCTGCGCGACTGTGCGGGGGCGCAGACGCGGAAGCAGCGGATGGCCGACCCAGGTCACCCCGGTCCGGCCATCCGCTGCTTGAAAGGTGAGGGAGGTGTCGGAAGGTTCCGCCCAGGGCTCAGCCCAGCAGTCCGCCCAGCGCCAGGGGACCCTTGTCACTGTCGTCACTGTTGTCGGCTCCCGGCGCCGCGTCGGGGGCACAGGTCACCTCGGGCCCGATCCGCGTGCTCCCATTGTTCAGAACGGGGATGACGGGCAACGAAAACGGCTTCGTCGGCACGCAGCTCTGTGCCTGGCGGAAGGCCAACCCGTCACCACCGTCGCGCATCGCGGGCATGGCGCCGACGATCCGTTGCACGCAGGTGACGTTGCCCTCAAGGTCGACAGTGCAGGTGCCCGGGCCTCCCGCGGCATACGCCTGGGTGGCGCCGGCGCAGGTCACGGCGAGGCCGCAGAGAAGCCCCGAGAGGGCCGCGATCTTCTTCCTACTGAACATGCGATGCTTTTCCTTTGTGAGAGACGCCCGGACGTCGTGCGCCGCGAACCGGCCGCGCCGGGCCCTGGGAATGTCGGAGAGACGGGCTCCGGCGTCCGACCCATGTCCGGAACGTTCGGGTCCGTTTCGCTTACGAAGTGAGGGCCGGACTGCCGAAGGCACTGTTGCCGCAGTCCATGCCCGAGCCGACCGGTGCGGCCTGGGCACCCGCCGGACCCTCACCGCTGAGCACATTGCCCAACACACCTTTGAGCAGCTCGACCTCACCGAAGAACGTGCCGCCGGGGGCGGCTGCCGCGACGCCCACGTGCGAAGCATGCGTCGCATCGTCTTCAGCGGTGTGAACGAACGGGTGCGAGCGACCGGCCCCTCGTGGCTCGGCGAGCCGGTCCGAAGCGCCGGAGACCGCCCATCGACGCGCCGGGTTTCAAGCCGGCGCGAACGCACGCGGGCCGCAGGAGCGGCCTCGCGCTTCGGCGGCCGCACGTGAACGGGCCCCTTCGGGGGTGACCCCGAGGGGCTCGCGGAAAGCGTCGCGCACGATTACGCCGCCGACCTCAGCCAGTGAAGGCGTTGTTGAACTGGCCGCAGGTGGTGTCGAAGGTCTCGGAGAGACCGAGGACGGCGATCGGGAGGTCGCTCTCGGCCACCGTCTGCGGACTGCACTCCTGGTAGGGGCGGTAGTGCTCGTTCACCTTCGGCACATCGTCGTGGGCGTAGGCGGTACCGGCGGCGGCACCGATAGCGGACAGACCGCCGGCCGCCACTGCTGCGATCATGGCCTGCTGGAACTTACGCATGGAACCTCGGTCCTTCATTGCCTGTATAACGAGGCTGATTGCCTACTGTGACTGAACGAACACTAACAGTAGCGATCCGAGGTATTCCACACTGGCGGATATCCCGTGTCCCAGCGGGGACATGGGCGCATGCGCGGTCGCCGGGGGCCGGCCGGACCAGCCCGTGGCGCCCCCTCGGCCCGAGCTGACGACGACTCAACCCGGCCTGGTACAGGCTTACTTGGCGCTGAATATCGACCTACCGGCCACTGGTCGGGAGGGCCCGCTCGGGAGGATTCGAGCCTTCGGCCACGTGTCGAGAGGTCGCTCACTCCCCGTATTCCATCCCAACTCGTCCGCACCACAGCCCCGTTCACCGAGCCGTACCGGGCGTGGCGGAAGAGCGTCCCGGCGGGGCCGTCGTCTGCCCTGTCACCGCCTCGCCGGCGATGACAACCGCGAGGCGACCGACGAGGCACCGCTCGGCGCGTCCCCTCTCTCTCCTCCCCGGTGCGGGCTAAGATCCCCAAGCCGCTCCTCGACGTGCTCCCCGAGTACCTCAACTCCGGGTTCGACGAGGTCCATGCGCAGTAAGGCTCCTTCTCCGCGTACGAGAAGCAGGCCCTCGGCCTGGACTCGAAGAACTCCGCGCCCGCAAGCGCGAGCTGCTCGTGGGACGAAACGCCCGGGCTGACGCCACCGGATGCCCGGCGGACCGATTGGCCCACAACCGCCGATCACTCAATCCACTCAAAAGTGGGAACAGATCATGTTCCGGGTGCCGTCGTTCGCGGTCGCGGCATTCCCTTGATCGGGTCCGCCCGATCCGGGCTCGCAACTGTGAACGGAGACGCCCGTGCGAATGACCGACATCCAGCGTTGCGAGGTCCGGCCCGGACGGCTCGTCGAGTGGGCGCTCAGTCCGGCGACCGTCACGGCGGCGGCGGGCCTTCCGGAGGACCCCCGGCCGCCGGCGTACGTCCAGGAATCACACATCAGGACCGCCCGATCCGTGCAGGAGGACGGCCTGTTCGTGCCGACCTGGCTCGGCACGGCTTTCGACATCCCCGGCAGGGTCGACCTCGACGCGCTGCAGGACGCGCTGCGCAGCTGGACGCTCCGGCACGAGACGCTGCGCAGCGGATTCCGCTGGGACGGCGACGAGATGCGCCGGTTCACGCTCGACACCGAGGCCGTGTCGCTCCACCGCGAGGTGGTCGGCGACTTCCCCGACGCGGCCCAACTCGTCCAGCGCCTCCAGGACCGCTTCGACGCCGCAGCGAACGCGCTGCGCTGGCCCAACTTCCTCTACGCGGCGGTCACCAGGGACGACGACACCAGCGTGTACATCGCCTTCGACCACAGCAACGTCGACGCCTACTCCATCCAGCGCATCCCCGCCGAGATCCACGAGCTCTACGCGGCAGCCGTCGAGGGCCGCTCCTTGGAGGAGTCGCCGGTCGGCAGTTACGTCGACTTCTGCGAGATCGAGCGGGCGGACGCGGACCGGATCGACGACACCCACGCGATCGTCGACCGCTGGCGGGAGTTCATCCGGCGATGCAGCGGGAAGCTGCCCAACTTCCCCGTCGACCTGGGTCTGAAGCCCGGCGGCGCCCTGCCCACGCAGAAGCTCATGCGCGAGATGCTCGTCGACGCGGACGCCGCCGCGGCCTTCGAGTCGTACTGCCGGCCCTCCGGTGGCAGCCTCGTCGGCATCCTGGCCGCCACCAGCCTCATCGTCCACGAGATCGGCGGGGGGCCCGTCTACCGCGCTGTCGTGCCGTTCCACACCCGGGTGAAGTCCAAGTGGTCCGACTCGGTGGGCTGGTACGTCGGCGGCGCGCCGATCGAGGTCCCCATCGACCGGGCACCTGATTTCACCGGCGCCCTGAGGACCGTACGTGCCGAGCTGCAGGCCAACAGGTCGCTGGCGCGCATGCCCCTCGCCCGAGTACTGCGTCTGCTCGGCTCCGACTTCCGCCCGACCTCGCCCGACCTGTACTCGATCGTCTCGTACGTCGACGCGCGAGGCATCCACGGCTCGGAGCGCTGGGCCGAGCTGACGGCGTACGGACTCGTCAGGGTGTCCTACGGCGACCAGGTGTGCGTCTGGCTCAACCGACTCCACGAGGGCCTGTGGTTCACCTGCCGCTACCCCGACACGGACATCGCGTACAAGAACATGCGGCTGTACGTCGAGCGGCTCCGGGACGTCATCCTCACCGTGGCCGGCGAGCAACGCGCCCGCGAACTCGCACCGCACGAGCTTGCCGGGTGAGGGGCACGGCCGACGCCGTCATGAGTCGCGTGAGAACGTCCCTTGGGGCTCCTCGGCGGCCCTCGTCGAGGCTCGCCGCGCTGAGGACCACCAGTCTTGGCCGACTGCCCCCACGCGCGTGGAGCCGCCGACCCAGTTTCAAGGGCCGGCGGCCGGCCTCGCCTGCGGCGACAGAACCACCAAACGCAAAAGATTTGCGGCGGTTCAGTTGACGACGGGTCCGGGGTTGGGGTTGGTCCAGGTGCCGTAGTCGATGTTCTGGTCGGGCCCGAGGTCGCTGCCGGCAGCATTGCTGTCATTGGTCTGGCCGGTGGGGGGCTGGGTGTCGCCGCCCCTGGCGTCTTCAGGGCTGCCGTTGCCACCAATCTGGGTGTCGCCACCCGTGGCTGCGACGTCAGGGTTGCCGTAGCCACCGGTCTGGGTGTCGCCACCCCTGGCGTCTTCAGGGTTGCCGTAGCCACCAAACTGGGTGTCGCCACCCGTGGCTGCGACGTCAGGGTTGCCGTAGCCACCGGTCTGGGTGTCGCCGCCCCTGGCGTCTTCAGGGTTGCCGTAGCCACCAATCTGGGTGTCGCCACCCCTGGCGTTCTCAGGGTTGCCGTTGCCACCGCTGGCGGCCTTGTCGGTGAAGATGGGGCCGGGGCGCGCGTCTCCGGTCCGACTCTCGGCGACCATGAGGGAGCCCATGTCCACCTCATCGGAGTTGGGCTCAGGATCCATCCCCGGCGCCACGACGCCGCCGTTGGCAACAGGGTCGTCTGCTGGGATCTTTGAGATCTTTTGGTAATCCCTGTGCCTGCTGTAGGCATCGAGGAGGGCGGAGCCAGGGTCGTCGGTGCCGGTGGTGACGCCGGTGGCGCTGGCGGTCGTGGCGGCGAAGGCGGAGGTGGTGGTGAGGGAGACGCCTCCAGTAGCGAGTGTGGTGGCGATCAGCAGGGGGGCGAGGCGTCGGGTGTTGATGATGGCCATGAGAAGGGCTCCTTAGGGCGGCAATGGGGTTCGGACGAGGCAGTCGGCGGGTCCGCGTTCGTGCCGTCGTCCGTGTCTCCATTACGCCCCGCGCCCGGAGCGGGGGTCATGGCCCGGGAAGTCGGGACTTGACACTGCGGCCCCGCGGCCGTCCCTTGTGACCGTCTTCTCCCAGCCCCTCCAGCGGTACGGGGTCCCGGCCCCGCCCCCGATGGCGGTGACGATGAACGTCTACACGCACGTGAGCGACGGGGAACGGCGGGAGACCATGGGGCACATGGATCGCCTGCTCAGGCGCCGCCGATAGCGGGACTGCCGTCAAGAACTACCGTCAACGCCCCCGTGATCGACGATCGCGGGGGCGTTGTCCCAGGTAGGGATGGAGCCCCCTGTCGGATTCGAACCGACGACCTTCGCTTTACAAGAGCGGCGCTCTGACCAGCTGAGCTAAGGAGGCCTGCACGCGCGCGTGTGGCGTACGTGCCCGTGCAGTGTACCCAGGTCCCAGCGGCGCCCGATCGAAAATTTCCGCGAGGTTCACTGGTCCCGGAGTACTGACAGAGCAGGTGAACGCCAGGTAGCGTCCTGACCCAGTTCACTCTTGTGGACTACACCACAACGGAACCGTCCGTCGTGGACACCACCTTTACTCGGATCGTCCGGCACGTTCCTGCCGGTGAAGGGGGCCTATCACCATGGCCACTGTCTCGTTCAACAAGGCGACCCGCATCTACCCGGGTGGCGACAAGCCCGCCGTCGACCAGCTCGAGCTCGACGTCGCGGACGGCGAGTTCCTCGTCCTCGTCGGCCCCTCCGGCTGCGGAAAGTCCACCTCCCTGCGCATGCTCGCGGGTCTCGAGGACGTCAACGCCGGCTCGATCCACATCGGTGACCGCGACGTCACGCACCTGCCGCCCAAGGACCGGGACATCGCCATGGTGTTCCAGAACTACGCGCTCTACCCGCACATGACGGTCGCCGACAACATGGGCTTCGCGCTCAAGATCGCCGGTGTCCCGAAGGCCGAGATCCGCCAGAAGGTCGAGGACGCGGCGAAGATCCTCGACCTCACGGAGTACCTCGGCCGCAAGCCGAAGGCCCTCTCCGGCGGCCAGCGCCAGCGTGTCGCGATGGGCCGCGCCATCGTGCGTGAGCCCCAGGTCTTCCTCATGGACGAGCCGCTGTCGAACCTCGACGCCAAGCTCCGCGTCTCGACCCGTACGCAGATCGCCTCGCTCCAGCGCCGCCTCGGCATCACCACCGTGTACGTCACCCACGACCAGGTCGAGGCCATGACCATGGGCGACCGCGTGGCCGTACTCAAGGACGGTCTGCTCCAGCAGGTCGACTCGCCGCGCAACATGTACGACCGCCCCGCGAACCTGTTCGTCGCCGGCTTCATCGGCTCACCGGCGATGAACCTCGTCGAGGTCCCGATCACCGACGGCGGCGTGAAGTTCGGCAACAGCGTCGTCCCGGTCAACCGCGAGGCCCTCAAGGCCGCCGCCGACAAGGGCGACCGCACGGTCACCGTCGGCGTCCGCCCCGAGCACTTCGACATCGTCGAGCACAACGGCGAGGCTGCCAAGACGCTGTCCAAGGACAGCGCGGACGCCCCGGCCGGCCTCGCCGTGTCGGTGAACGTCGTCGAGGAGCTCGGCGCCGACGGCTACGTCTACGGCAGCGCCAAGGTCGACGACAAGCTCACGGACCTCGTCGTCCGCGTCAGCGGCCGCGCGGTCCCGGAGAAGGGCGCCACGCTGCACGTCGTGCCGCGCCCGGGCGAGACCCACGTGTTCTCGACCTCGACGGGCGAGCGCCTGTCCGACTGAGACCGGTCCCCGGGAGAGTGCTCCCACACCCCGTAAGGGTGGAATTCACCCAAGTTGACGAAGAGGGCCCCGCAACCTGCTGCGGGGCCCTCTTCGTTGTCGACAAATACCCCGGCAGACCGGTCATTTCGATACGTGTACGTCAACGCGCTACCCAAAAAAAGCCGCTTCCCCGTCCCCCGAACCGGTGACTAAATGTCGCCAAATCATCACCCCGCGCTACTCTCACTCGCGTGAAGCACTCCACCACTAACCAACGGACCCGGCGTGGCCGTGGCCCCGCCCGCCGGATCGGCCGCACCCTCGCCCTCGTTCTGCCTGTCGTCCTGGTGCTCTCCGGGACCCTCGCGGTCACCCGAGTCAACTGGTCGGGGAACCCCTCGAGCTCGGTGCTCACCGCGTCCTCCGAAGACGTCTCGACACGAGCCGTCTCCCGCGCCCCGCAGGACGTCCTACGCGACAAGCTCCTGCTGGAGCTCCAGGAGAAGGACCCGGGCGTCGCGCTCACGCACCTCCAGGAGGCGGTGAACGGGCGGCCGTCGCTCGCGAAGCACTGCGTCTCGATCGCCCGCGCCCTGGGCCGCGCCGCGGTCCGCAAGTACGGGCCGACGCGCGCCCAGTCCTTCGCCCGCCCGGCCTGCGACACGTCCTTCGCCTCGGGGGTCGCCACCACACACCTCTGAGCGGTCCCCCGTGACTCTCAGGTAACAGCTCATTAAGGGAACGGTTGCCAACAGAAGCCGCGAGCGGGGCGCCACGTACAGTTCGGGCATGACCGATCCGAACGCCGCGTCGCGCCCCGTTCAAGCCGTTGTCCTGGCCGGCGGCCAGGGCTCGCGGCTGCGTCCGTACACCGACGACCGGCCCAAGCCGATGGTCGAGATTCCCGGCACCGGGACCCCGATCATCGGCCACCAGCTCACCTGGCTCGCCGAAGAGGGCGTGACCGACGTCGTGGTCTCCTGCGGCCACCTCGCCGAGGTCCTCCAGAAATGGCTGGAGTCGGCCGACCTGCCCGTCAACGTCACGACGGTCGTCGAGACGGAGCCCCTCGGCCGCGGCGGCGGCCTCAAGTACGCCGCCGCGCACCTCCCGCACCCCGACAAGCCGTGGTACGCGACGAACGGCGACATCTGGACCCGTTTCTCGCTGCGCGACATGGCGGACTTCCACACCGAGCGCGACGCGGCCGCAACCCTCGCGCTCGCCCGCCCCCGCATCCCGTGGGGCGCCGTCAAGACGGACGGCTTCGGGCGCGTCACGGACTTCATCGAGTCCCCGCCGACCACGTACGAGATCAACGCGGGCGTCTACGTCTTCTCCCCCGAGTTCGCCGGCATGCTCCCCGAGCGCGGCGACCACGAGCGCACCACGTTCCCCCGGCTGGCCCGCGAGCGCCGCCTGGCCGGCTTCCCCATCCCCCAGGGCGCGTACTGGCGCGCCATCGACACGGCGAAGGACCTGAGGGAAGCCGCGAAGGAGCTTGCGGCGCTGGGGCGTTAGACGCCATTCCCGTACGCCGAAGGCTCTGGGGTGTGGGAGCCCTTCCGATGCCTCGAAAGCCCTGTTCCGGTACGTCGAAAGGGGTCCCGCACGTCGACCGTGCGGGACCCCTTTTGACGTCAGCGTCGTCTTCGTCGTCGAGTCAGCCGGTGGGGTGCTTCAGGATGCCTCCCACCGGCCCGCCTACCCCAACAGACCACCCACCAGCCCCGACTGCCCGGAGGAGCCGTCGCCGCCGGAGCCGCCACCCGTCGAGCCTCCGCTCGACGTGCCGCCGGTGGATGTCGGGCCCGCGCTGGTGCTCGGGGCCTGGTGCGCCGGTGAGGACTGCTGGGGCGGGGCCTGACCGCCGCCCTGGGTCTGGCTGGGCCCGCTGGTGACCGTGCCGGTCTCGCGCGCCGCACCCGGCGTGGCGGCCGCGCCCGACGGGGACGAGGAACTGCTGTGGCTGGGCGCCTCGGAGGCCGACGGGGTGGCCTTGTAGTGGCGCTTGCCCGGCGTCTCGGGGAGCGGGGAGCCCGGCAGTTCGTTGCGTGGGGCCTCGCCGGGGCCGGGCACGACCACCCGGTCGGCGTCGCGCACGGCGCCGCCGAGGAGCGAGCCGATGAGCAGCGTGAGCCCGACGACGATGGCGGAGACGAGCGCGCCGCGGCGCAGCACCCGGTGCCGCAGCTCCCAGATGTCGGCGCGCGGCCCGAGCGTGCGCCAGGCCTCGCTCGCGAGGCGTCCGTCGATGGAGTAGACGGGGGCGCCCGCGATGATCAGCGGGGACCAGGCGGCGAGATAGATGATGTCGGGCGCGTCGTAGGCGGGGACCGTCTTCCAGCTGACGGTGACGATGAGCGCGGCCGAGAGCATCGCGCCGACGATGGCGGCGACCCGCTGCCACAGCCCGAGCACCGTGAGGACGCCCACGATGACCTGGAAGAAGGCGATGACGAGACCGGAGCCGACGGGGTGCTGGAGCGCGAACTGCCGCAACGGCTCGGCGACTTCCCAGGGATGCAGCGTGTTCAGCCACTTCACCATGGAGCCGCGCTTGCCGCCGTCGAAGTAGACGGGGTCGCAGAGCTTGCCCATGCCGGCGTAGATGGAGATGAACCCGAGGAAGACGCGCAGCGGGAGCAGCACGACGCCGAGGTTCATCCGGCGACCGGGGTAGTAGGCGTGCCGGACAGGTTCCGCGCCGTGGCGCTTGAGCGGCGCCTCGCCGTCCTCGTCCTCCTCGAAGGCCTCGTCCGCGAACTCCCCGCCCGTGTAGGCCGGTTCGTCGTACGCGCTGCCCACCGTGCGCATGTGCGGCAACAGGCGGGTCTCGCCGGAAACGGGGGTCCCGCCCGCTCGCGCGGAGTCGTGAGCTCGGGGGAGGCCGCGCTGGCTGCCGACGAGGGGCGTCTCGACGGTCAGATCGCCCTCGTACTCGCGGTGTTCGTCGATGCGCGGGATGACCTGGGTCGCGCCGGCGTCGCCCGTCGGGTCGGCGGAGCCGTGCCGCTGGCTGGTGCTCCGCACGGCCTGCAGCAGCCGATGGGCTCCGGTGTCGTCCGGCGCGGACTTCCCGCTCCACACGACGGGGGCGCGGCGGCGGGCCCCGGCGGCCGGACCGGCCGCGCCCGCTCTGCCCGCCGCACCGACGACGGGACTCCGCGCGGTGTCGCCGGTGGAGCTCACGTACCTTGCGATGCGCGGGGATTGGGTCCGCGGAGCGGTGTTGAGCTGCACGCGGAAGCTCGCATGATTGACGATGACCTGCGCCGGATCGCTCGGCACCTTCACCATGCTCAGCGCGGGAGCGTCGTCGAATCCCGACGAGCGGTCCCCCGTGGGTGTGCGGGGTGTTCTGGTGTCCACACTCATCTAACCGAGTGACGTGTGCTTAGGACACTGCTTTGACCGCCCCGATCTGTCCGGACCGCGTCAAGGTCATACCGAACATCCCGATTACCCCATGGGGAGTGAATACGCGCACAACTGTTCAGCCGCGCCAGGCATGCCCGGCGCGGCTGTTCAGGCACTTCAGGCGCGACGCCGCGAAGCCTCGTACAGCACAACTCCCGCGGCCACACCGGCATTCAGCGACTCTGCGCCGCCCGGCATCGGAATCCGTACCCGGAAGTCGCAGGTCTCGCCGACGAGCCGCGACAGCCCCTTGCCCTCGCTCCCGACGACGATGACGACCGGGCCCTCCAGGGCCTCCAGCTCGCCGACCTCGACCTCACCGTCGGCGGCCAGGCCCACCACCGCGATGCCGGACTTCTTGTACGCCTCCAGGGCGCGCGTCAGGTTGGTGGCGCGGGCGACGGGCGTACGGGCCGCGGTGCCGGCCGACGTCTTCCAGGCGCCGGCGGTCATGCCGGCCGCGCGCCGCTCGGGCACGAGCACACCGTGCCCGCCGAAGGCGGAGACGGACCGGACGACGGCACCGAGGTTGCGCGGATCGGTCACGCCGTCGAGGGCGACGATCAGCGGGTCCTGGCCCTCGTCGAACGCGGCGTTCACCAGGTCCTCGGGGTGCGCGTACTCGTACGGCGGGACCTGGAGGACGAGACCCTGGTGGTTGAGCCCGTTGGTCATGCGGTCGAGCTCGGGGCGCGGGGCCTCCATGAGGTGGATGCCGCCGCGCTCCCCGGCGAGCTGGAGGGCTTCGCGCACCCGCTCGTCGTTGTCGATGAACTGCTGCACGTACAGCATCGTCGCGGGCACGCCCTCGCGCAGCGCCTCCACGACGGGGTTGCGCCCGACGACCATCTCGGACGTGCCCTTGCCGCCACGCCCGCGAGGCGCGGGACGGCGCGCGGTCTGCTTGGCCTTGGAGCCGGCGATGCGGTTCTTCTTGTGCCCCTTGCGCATCTCGGCGGGCGGGGTGGGGCCCTTGCCTTCCAGGCCCCGGCGCCGCTGGCCGCCACTGCCGACCTGCGCGCCCTTCTTGCCGGACATGCGGCGGTTGTTAGCGGCCATGACCTACCTGTCTGTGTGCGGCATGCCGTTGCTTTGCATGCTCTGGGAATACGTACGTATATGAAGTGTGCCGCCCGGAGGCCCGGGCGGCACAATCGATCAAGGCCGACGAGGGCCGCTCAGCGCGGGCCGAGCGTCCAGCGCGGCCCCTGCGGGCCGTCCTCGATGACCAGACCCGACTGGTTGAGCTGGTCGCGGATGGCGTCCGCGGTGGCCCAGTCCTTGCGGGACCGGGCGGCCTCGCGCTGGTCGAGGACCATGCGCACGAGGGTGTCGACGACGCCGTGCAGATCGTCGCCCCGGTCGCCGTCGCCGGCCCAGTGCGGGTCGAGCGGGTCGAGGCCGAGGACGCCGAGCATGGCCCGGACCTCGGCGAGCCGGGCGACGGCGGCTTCCTTGTCGTCGGCGGCGAGGGCGGAGTTCCCCTGCCGCACGGTCGTGTGCACCACGGCGAGCGCCTGCGGCACGCCCAGGTCGTCGTCCATCGCCTCGGCGAAGGCGGGCGGCACCTCAGCCGCGGGCTCGACGGCTCCCCCGGCCTTCTCCACCACCCGCTGCACGAAGCCCTCGATGCGCGCGAACGCCGACTCGGCCTCGCGCAGGGCCTCTTCGCTGTACTCGATCATCGAGCGGTAGTGCGGGGTGCCGAGGTAGTAGCGCAGCACGATGGGCCGCCACGTCTTGACCATCTCGCTCACGAGCACGGAGTTGCCCAGGGACTTGGACATCTTCTCGCCGCTCATGGTGACCCAGGCGTTGTGCACCCAGTACTTGGCGAACTCGTCGCCGAAGCCCTTGGCCTGCGCGATCTCGTTCTCGTGGTGCGGGAAGATCAGATCGATCCCGCCGCCGTGAATGTCGAACGCGCTGCCCAGGTACTTGTGCGCCATGGCGGAGCACTCGAGGTGCCAGCCGGGACGGCCCCGCCCCCACGGCGTCTCCCAGCTCGGCTCCCCGGGCTTCACGGCCTTCCACATGGCGAAGTCACGCGGGTCCCGCTTACCGGTCTCGCCCTCGCCCGACGGCTGGAGCAGGTTGTCCAGCTCCTGGTTGGAGAGCTGCAGATACCCCTCGTACGAACGGACGTCGAAGTAGACGTTCCCCTCGGCCTCGTAGGCGTGACCGCGCTCGATGAGACCGCGCATCATCTCGACCATCTCGGTGATGTGGCCGGTGGCGCGCGGCTCATAGGTCGGGGGGAGGCAGCCGAGCGCGTCGTAACCGTCGTTGAAGGCGCGCTCGTTCTCGTAGCCGATGGACCACCAGGGGCGGCCCTGGTCCGCCGACTTGGTGATGATCTTGTCGTCGATGTCCGTGACGTTCCTGATGAACGTCACGTCGTAGCCGCGGTAATCGAACCAGCGGCGCATGATGTCGAAGTTGAGGCCCGAGCGGATGTGCCCGATGTGCGGTGCGGCCTGCACGGTGGCGCCACACAGGTAGATCGAGACACAACCCGGAACGAGCGGGGTGAAATCACGAATCTGCCGGGCGCTGGTGTCGTACAGGCGAATAGTCACCACTCCAGGGTAGTGGCCCCCGACCACTGCCCCGCGACCCTCCGCCCCAAGGGCCACGTATTCGTGACATACGGGAGCCGCGGCTGACGCCGGACGCGTGCCGCGCGGCCGGCGGAGGGTTCTTTCGCCCCGCGAAAAGACCTTCCGCTCAGCCCGCCCGCGCCACCAGCGCCGTAGCCACCGCCATCAGACCCTCGTCCCGCCCCGGGAAGCCGAGACCGTCCGTCGTGGCGCCGGAGACCGACACCGGCGCCCCCACCGCCTCGGAGAGAATCTTCTGCGCCTCGTCCCGCCGCTTCCCGATCTTCGGGCGGTCCCCGACGACCTGCACGGCGACGTTCCCGATGGTGAAACCGGCCGCCCGCACGATCCGCGCGGCCTCCGTCAGGAGCGTGACCCCCGACGCCCCGGACCACTCCGGCCGCCCGGTCCCGAAGTGCGCACCGAGGTCACCGAGTCCGGCGGCCGAGAACAGCGCGTTGCACGCCGCGTGCGCGACGACATCCGCGTCGGAGTGCCCGGCGAGCCCGGGCCCCTCCCCCTCCCACAACAGCCCGGCGCACCACAGCTCCCGCCCTTCCTCGAAGGCGTGGATGTCCGTGCCGACACCGACCTGCGGCAGCAGGGGGGCGGGCATGGGCGCGGGCGCCGGCACATCGGGCCGCTCAGAAGCCATCGTTCAGCCTCCGGCGCGCGAGAACCGCCTCGGCGAGGACGAGATCCAGTGGCCGTGTCACCTTGAACGCCTCCTCGTGCCCGGGCACCACCACCACCCGCAGCCCCAGCTGCTCGACCATGCTCGCGTCGTCGGTCACGTTGTCGGTGACGGTCTCGTGGGCCCGTACGAGCGTCTCGCGGTCGAACCCCTGCGGCGTCTGCACGGCCCGCAGCCGCGCCCGCTCCGGTGTGGCGACGACGGGCTCGGGCGTCCCGGCGACGGCGGCGGGCTCGACTTCCTTGACGGTGTCGGCGAGCGGCAGCGCCGGTACGACAGCGACGGCCCCGTCCCGGACGGCCTCGATGACGGCGTCCACGGTGTCCACGGGCACGAGCGGCCGGGCCGCGTCGTGCACGAGGACGATGTCGATGCCGGGCGGCAGCGCGTCGAGGCCGTACTTCACGGACTCCTGGCGGCTGTCACCGCCGGGGACGACCAGGAAGTCGGTGCGCTCGGGCAGCGCGTGCGCGTCGAGCAGTGTCTTCACCTCGGCCGCGCCCTCGGGCGGGGCCACGACGACGACCAGCGAGACGGCGCGGGACGCGGCCATCGCGCGGACCGCGTGAATGAGCATCGGGGTGCCGTTCAGCGCGCGAAGCGCTTTGGGGGCGCCCGGGCCGAGGCGCACGCCCCTGCCGGCGGCCGGAATCACGGCGGCGGTACGGGTCCCGGCACGGGCCTGAGACGGCGAGGGGCGCGAATCGTCAGACATCGGTTCCTGTCAGGTTTGTGTGCTCGGCAGGGATGGGTATGGCCTGGGGGTACCCCCGGGCCGACGGCTGGGGGAGTGCCGGGCGCGACGCCTTGACCGGGGACCCTTCCGTGACATCCGGTCGAGCCAGCTGCCCGGGCCCGGCACGCCAAGTATCGGACACGCGGATATACGCACAGCGAGCGCGGGTCCGGTATTTCGAGTGGGCGTGCGCTGCACCACATGGGCGGCGCCGGCAGTATCGAGCAGGTGCGGGTACGAACAATGCCGCACTGACAAGGTGCGGGTACGAACATGCCGCAGCGCCCGGCGACACAATTGCGTCATCGGGCACCGCGGCATTTCATTGCGCAGCTGCGCGGGCTTGTGCGTACGTCAAGACGGCTGCCGTCTCGGCGACTGTGTACGTCGGGACGATCACCGTCCCGGCGACTGCCTGCGTCAGGACGCGAGAACCTCGTCGAGCAGGGCCTCGGCCTTGTCCTCGTTCGTGTTCTCCGCGAGGGCGAGCTCACTTACCAGGATCTGCCGGGCCTTGGCGAGCATGCGCTTCTCACCGGCGGAGAGTCCACGCTCGCGCTCACGACGCCACAGGTCACGTACGACTTCCGCGACCTTGATGACATCGCCGGAGGCGAGCTTCTCCAGATTTGCCTTGTAACGACGCGACCAGTTCGTGGGCTCCTCGGCGTACGGCGCGCGCAGCACCTCGAAGACCCGGTCCAGCCCGTCCTGACCGACCACATCACGCACGCCGACGAACTCCGCATTGTCCGCTGGCACACGTACCGTCAGGTCGCCCTGGGCGACCTTCAGCACCAAGTAGGTCTTGTCCACGCCTTTGATCTGGCGAGTTTCGATGGCCTCGATCAGCGCGGCCCCGTGATGGGGATAGACCACGGTGTCGCCAACCTTGAACGTCATGTGACAGGTACCCCTTCCGTGGCTATCCAGGGTAACACGGATACGGCGTCTTCTGAATGGCGTTTTCGCAGGTCAGGGCATATCTCGGGGCTTGACAACCGCAACAGGAACGTGCTGCGAGGGGCGAGCGGAAGGGGGAATTCGCAGGTCGGAGCGGCTGTCCAGGGCAAGTGAAACGCGTACGTTACACACAACGAAACCCCCTGACCAGGGTCTGAACGTACCGGTTTGTCCGGCTGCAAGCGCGCCACTCGCGCTACTCCGTTCGGTGACCGGAGTCGAGTACGAGACGAATCCGGAATTGATCACGGTCATCGATCTCGGCCCGATGATCAGCCGCTTGATCGCCTGCTGGATCAGCTACCAGATCGGCCGTCCGATCAACCGGTGATCCATTTTCCGGACCGCCACGCATTCCTTGCGTGAAATCTGCAAGTCGGTGCCGGGGAACTTATGTGAATGGCGGACGAAGGCGTCGCCGAAGTAGCCGATGGAACCATCGCGAAGTGCGCGACGACGGGGCGCACGCGGGGGCGCAGCGGTGCCCGAGAGCGCGAAGGGGCGGGTCGGGTGCGGTGGCGCGGGAACGGCTCGGTAACCTAAGGCCGCTGACAGACCCTTAGGGCGGCTTTACAACGAAGTCGCTCTGCTTCGCCCACGTTCAAGGAGTTGCCGCCGCCGTGAGCAGCAGCCTTCGACGCGGCGCCCTCGCCGCCGCCATCGCGTTCTCGATCGCCTCGCTCGCCGCGTGCGGCGCCGGCAACAACGCACAGACGCTGGAGGTCAAGCCGGACAACGCGGCGACGACCGTCGGCGACATCAAGATCCAGAACGCCCTCGTCATCACCCAGCCCGACCCGAAGGCCACGGGCCCGGCGGTGATCTCCGCGACCGTGTTCAACAACGGCCGCACCGCCCAGACCCTCGACGCGATCAAGGTCGGCGGTGACGGCACCGCCCAGCTCACGCCCGCCAAGGGCAAGGGCAAGCTGACCATCCCGGCCGGCGGCTACGTCACCCTGGGCGGCAAGGGCGGCGCCTCCGCCGCGCTGTCCAACCCCGGTGCGGCCGTCAGCGACGGCAACGCCCAGCCGGTCACGTTCACCTTCAGCACGACCGGTGACGTGACGCTGCGCGCGTTCGTGGTGCCGGCCGAGAGCTACTTCTCCAAGTGGGGCCCGACTCAGCTCCCGGCGGCGCCGGGGGCGCCCGCGAGCGCCACTCCGTCCGGGTCGGCCTCGGGCTCCCCGACCGGGTCCGCGGCGGGCACGCCCACGGACGCGGCGTCGGCGAGCGCGACCGCCACGGCAACGGCCACCGGCTCGGCGTCGGCTTCCGGTCACTGACCGGACACGTACGACACGCACGAAGGGCGGGACCCCCGAGGGGGTGCCGCCCTTCGTCGTACGTGCGGGGGTGTTTACGGCTCGAACTTGTAGCCCAGGCCGCGCACCGTCACCAGGTACCGCGGCGCGCCCGGGTCCGGCTCGATCTTCGCGCGCAGGCGCTTGACGTGGACGTCGAGGGTCTTGGTGTCCCCGACGTAGTCGGCGCCCCACACCCGGTCGATGAGCTGCATACGGGTCAGCACGCGGCCGGCGTTGCGCAGCAGCATCTCCAGCAGGTCGAACTCCTTGAGGGGGAGGTCGATCTTCGAGCCGGAGACGGTGACCACGTGGCGGTCGACATCCATACGGACGGGCCCGGCCTCCAGGGCGGCCGGAGTGACCTCCTCGGGCTCCCCGCGGCGGCGGAGCACGGCGCGAATGCGGGCGACGAGCTCACGCGACGAGAAAGGCTTCGTCACGTAGTCGTCGGCTCCTATTTCCAGCCCGACGACCTTGTCGATCTCGCTGTCCTTGGCGGTGACCATGATCACCGGGACGTTGGAGCGGCCGCGCAGCTGGCGGCAGACCTCGGTGCCGGGCAGCCCCGGCAGCATCAGGTCGAGGAGCACGAGGTCGGCGCCGTTGCGCTCGAACTCGTCGAGTCCGTCGGGCCCGGTGGTCGCGATGGCGACCTCGAAGCCCTCCTTGCGGAGCATGTACGACAGGGCGTCGGAGAAGGACTCCTCGTCCTCGACGACGAGCACACGGGTCACGGAAGGACCTCCGGGGCAGGAAGCGGTTCGAACGGGGATGTGACGGTGGTCGTCCCGTCGGGCTGCTCGGTCTCGTCCTCTTCGTCGAGGCCGGGCATGTGGTGATCGGTCACGCGGTCGCGGGCCGCACCCGCCTCCGGCAGCCGCAGAGTGAAGGTGGAGCCCTGACCCTCGGAGCTCCACACCGTGACCTCCCCGCCGTGCGAGGCGGCCACGTGCTTGACGATCGCGAGACCGAGGCCCGTACCGCCAGTCTGGCGGGATCGGGCCGGGTCGACGCGGTAGAAGCGCTCGAAGACGCGCTCCCGGTCCTTCTCGGAGATGCCGATGCCCTGGTCGGTCACGGCGATCTCGATGAGGTCTCCGCCCGGCGCGGTCACCCGGCGCGCGGCTATGCCCACGCGGGTGCGGGCCGGCGAGTAGTTGACGGCGTTCTCGACGAGGTTGCCGAGGGCGGCGGCCAGCTGGCCCCTGTTCCCCCAGATGCTCAGGTCCGCGGTGCCGCCGGCGGCCATGGTGATCTGCTTGGTGCCGGCCTGGTGGCGGCACCGGTCGATGGCCTCGGCGACCAGCTCGTCCACGCGGACGGGCTCGGCGTCCTCGAGGGGGTCGTCGTTCTGCACCCTCGACAGGTCGATGAGCTCCTGGACGAGGTTGGTGAGGCGGGTGGCCTCTATCTGCATGCGTCCCGCGAAGCGCTCGACGGCCTCCGGGTCGTCCGAGGCGTCCATGACAGCCTCGGAGAGCAGGGAGAGCGCGCCGACGGGGGTCTTGAGCTCATGGCTGACGTTCGCGACGAAGTCGCGCCGTACGGCCTCGATGCGCCGGGCCTCCGTCAGGTCCTCCACGAGGAGAAGAACGAGCCGGGAGCCGAGCGGCGCCACGCGCGCCGAAACGGCGAGGGCCTCTCCCCTTCCCGTCCCGCGCCTCGGCAGATCCAGCTCCACCTGGCGTATCTCCCCGTCGCGACGGGTGTCACGCGCCATCTGGAGCATCGGCTCGACGGCCAGTTTGCCGCCGCGCACCAGCCCGAGGGCGTACGCGGCGGAGCTGGCCTTGACCACGGCGTCCGCCTCGTCGAGTACGACGGCCGAGGAGCGGAGCACGGACAGCACCGTGTCCACACCGGGCGGAAGCACCGCTTCCGTGTGCAGTGAGGTGCGGGTGGGGCGTTTCTGGTCGCGCTCGCTCCAGCGGAACGCCAGCATGGCGATGACACCGGTGAGCACTCCGGCGATCGCTGCCGCTGCGGCGACCGCCGCGTTCACGTCCATGCACCCAGGTTAGGCATGTCGTCACCGCTGGCCACAGCCATCCGGGTGCGACCTCGAACACTCGTCGCCCAGAGTTCACCCAGGAGCCAGTGATGGTTCATTTGGGGTGACGGAAACGGACGCGTACGGCCCGGAACGTGGGAGCGTGGGGTTCACGGGCCCCTGAGAACCCCAGGATGACGTATGAAGAGAGGGACAACCTGATGCGGGACGCGTACCACGAGGAACTGGACTCGATCGGCGAGGGCCTGGTCGAGATGGCCCGGCTTGTCGGGTCGGCGATCGGGCGCGCCACGACGGCCATCCTCGACTCCGACCTGAAGCTGGCCGAGAGCGTGATCGCGGGCGACCAGAAGGTCGACGATCTTCAGCACGAGCTGGAGGCCCGGGCGATAGCCCTGCTGGCCCGCCAGCAGCCGGTGGCGACGGATCTGCGCATCGTCGTCACCTCGCTCCGTATGTCCGCGGACCTGGAGCGCTCCGGCGACCTGGCCCAGCACGTGGCGAAGCTGGCCCGGCTGCGCTTCCCCGAGCGGGCGGTCCCGCACGACCTGCACGCCACGATCCTGGAGATGGGCCAGCTCGCCCAGCGCCTGATGGCCAAGGCGGCCGAGGTCGTCATCACCAAGGACGTCGACCTGGCGCTCCAGCTGGAGCAGGACGACGACGAGATGGACCTGCTGCACCGCACGCTCTTCCAGCACCTGCTGGACGACCGCTGGAAGCACGGCATCGAGACGGCGGTCGACGTCACCCTGCTCGGCCGCTACTACGAGCGCTTCGCCGACCACGCGGTCGCCGTCGCCAAGCGCGTCGTGTTCCTGGTGACGGGCGAGCACGCGGACGAGCTGCAGGCGGACATCCAGCCGGTGACCGGGGTGGAAGGGGCCTGACCCGCTCCGGGCGGCTCCTCGCTCACTTCGCGCCCGCTCCTCGCGCCCGCTCCTCGGCGCCCACTTCGGGTCCGCTCCCTGCCGTCCGCTCCTCGTCCACTTCTCGCCACCCGCTCCTCGTCCACTCCCCGTCCGCTCCCGGGGGCGCGCGGAAGCCTCAGTGCGCCGAGTGTGCGCCGTTGATGCGGGGGCCGCAGTGGGCATCAAATGGGCGACAGGAGCTGTGCGGTGCAGTGTGCCTCGCACACCTTCACGCCTGAAGGAGGGACCCATGGCCGAATCCCCCAGCACGCCCGACCCCACGCAGGACCGGGACACCGAACAGCCAGCCGACATCAAAAGCCTCCCGTTGTTCGGCGCCTGCGGCTGCGGCTCCGGCTGCGGGTGCGGCTGCCAGTCCGGCAATCCTTGCCAGTGCGGCTGACTCCGTACGAAACCGAAGGGCCCCGCCATTCCCGGCGGGGCCCTTCGGTGCCTTACGCCTGCCTTACGCCTCGTGCGGCCGTTCGGCCTGGCCCGTCTGGTTCGCCTGGCCCGTCTGGTCCGCCTGGTCCGTCTGGTCCGCCTGTTCGCCGGCTCAGGGAACTTCCAGTCCTGCTGAGCCTGCCCGTCGCCGTACAGCTGTCGCTGGAACATGTCTGCGGCTGCTGATCTCGGGGAGCGCCACCCGGAAGGAGTCCCCCTGTAGGGGGCTTGAGTAAACGTCAGGTGCCCGGCGCGTAGGTCTGAGCGGTGGCGCAGGGGGCGCGCAGAGAGGCGCGCGTTGTTCGCGAGTGCATCGGCCTCAATGTCGCGATCTGGAAACAGAGCTTCCGCTCGGCAGCAGATCCTTGAAGTCTTTACCAAGCAAGGGAACAGAGGGGTTCGTGAAGATCTCTTCGGGTGGGTCGGGGCGTCGACGCCGAGCGATTCGCGGGCAGTTGACCATCGTCAAGATGCCCCAGTCGCATATCGAAGCCCAGTCGCGATCACCCCAATGTGCCTGCAAGGGAAGCGACTTGATGATGTGGCATCCCGCTGCCGGACGGCCTCAGAGGTGATTTCAGGTTTTGAATCGGTAAAGAGGGTTCCGCATGGCGAGGCTTTCTTGAACTCTTGAGGTCCACAAATAAGGGGGGTTTGTGAAGATCACCGGGCGCGGTTCGCGCACGCCCAGGCAGGGGGCCTGGACAGGTCGGTGACGCGGTGATGGTTCGACGTAGGCGTTTGCTGCAACCCGACGGGGGATGCAGCGCGACGCTCCCACACCGCTTCATGCAGTACCCGACGCCGCGACTGCCTGCTTCAGGAACAGGCAGCTCGCATTTCAGGGGCGCCGTTTTCCAGTTCGCGCATGTCCGCGGACTGGCTGAAGGGGAGGAAACCACCATGCACGTTTGCGTGCTCGGGCAGGGCTATGTCGGCCTGCCCCTGGCCCTGAGGGCCGCCGAGGCCGGACACACCGTGACCGGCTACGAACCCGACCGGAAGCGCTGCGAAAGGCTGGCCGCCGGATCGTCCTACATCGAGGACATCGGCTCCGCCCGCCTGCAGCAAGTGCTGCGTTCGGGCGCCTACACCGCCAGTTCGGATCCGAAGGACCTCAAGGGCTTCGACGTCGCGGTCATCACCGTGCCGACCCCGCTGACCGATCGTGCTCCAGACCTCAGCTGTGTACGAGAGGCCGGGGGCGTGCTGGCCGGGTGGCTGGAGCCGGGGGCCACCGTGGTGCTCGAGTCGACCACGCATCCGGGCACCACCCGCGACGTGCTCATTCCGCTGCTGGAGGAGGGCTCGGGCCTGGTCGCCGGGCAGGACTTCCATGTCGGCTTCAGCCCCGAGCGCATCGATCCCGGCAACGCGGACTGGCGGCTGGAGAACACGCCCAAGATCGTCGCCGGGCTCACGGATGCCTGCTTGCGCCAGGTGAAGGTCTTCTACGACTCGGTCACCGAAGTCACTGTCCCGGCATCGGGGCTCGAAGAGGCCGAGCTGGCCAAGGTGTTCGAGAACACCTACCGGCACGTCAACATCGCACTGGTCAATTAACTCTCCCGGATGGCTCACACACTTGGCGTGGACGTGTGGCACACCCTGGAGTTGGCAGCGACCAAGCCGTTCGGGTTCACCAAGTTCCTGCCTGGACCGGGCGTCGGCGGACACTGCCTGCCCATCGACCCTGTCTACCTCAGCCATCACGTCAAGGCGCGGCACGGGCAGACCTTCCGGCTCATCGAGCTGGCTCAGGACATCAACGAAAGTCAGCCCGACTACGTGGTGCGCCGCTTGCAGGACTCGCTCAGCCGCCGCTTCCGCCGCAGCGTGCACGGTGCTCATATCCTCGCCCTGGGTGCCGCATACAAGCCGGGAACCGCGGACGCCCGCCAGTCGCCGGCCGTCCAGGTCATCGACCGGCTGCGCACCATGGGGGCCGACGTCACCGTCGTAGACCCCTACCTGCCGGACGGCGGCTCCAGGGAGATTCCCTTTGCCGCGGTGGAGACCGGCATGAGCGTCGCCGACTTCGACGCGGTCGTCCTGCTCACCCCGCACGGCGAGTTCGATCTCACCCAGCTCGCTGCCGAGGCCGCTTACGTGCTCGACACACGTGGCGTCATGGTGACAGCTCCGCACGTCGAGCGGCTCTAGAGCACAGAAGGAACAGCGGCTCTAGAGCACAGAAGGAACAACAGCCGTAGCTCGGCCGTGCACATGGGCGGTGACATGCCGTCGAGCTTCCCAGTCGGCAGCTTCGGCCATCGCCGGGGAATCAGAGGGCGGTTGTGGACGCCCCGACCTCCGCTCGGACGACAGGGACGAGGGAGCGAGACCCCATTCCGGTCGAGAACCAGGACGCCGTGGGGCGGCTGACGGCCCATGACTCATTCGACGACACGAAGGTCGCCGACGAGGCGGCCAGGTGCTGGACATGCGCGGTGCCATACCGACCCGCGACAACGTCGGGCGTCTCTGACGCTCAGGAAAGAAGCAAACATGTACGGACAGAATGGTGTGGGTGCCGCGATCGGCACGGCCACTGGGGGAGCAGCGTTGGCCGCTACGGGCGGCACGGCTCTGGGATGGATCGTGCTGGGGGCCATGCTCTTCGTGATCAGCGGCGTGGCGGTCTTCCGCACGGCGACCCGCGGTAAGCGGGTGACCGCTTGAGCATTTCATCACGGGCCCGGTTCACCGTGGTGACTGCTGTGGTGGTGGCGGCTCTGGCCGCCGCCACCGTGGTGGTGCACCTCCAGTCGAAAAGCCCGATCCTGACGTTCTACTGGTGGCTGGGCATGATGGTGATCGTGCTCTGCCTGGTCTCGTTCCTGAAGGGCCGGTCCTTCACGCACCTGCCGGTGGCTCCTGGCCGGACGGTGGCCATCATCCCCGCCTTCGAAGAGCCCACGGAGAACCTGCACCGAACGGTGTGGTCGCTGTTGGCCCAGACGCATCCGGTCGATGAGATCCACGTGATCGACGACGGCTCGCGGCAACACCCCGTGGAGCCCTTCGAACACCCCCGGGTCTTCTGGCACCGGCAGGAGAACAAGGGCAAGCGCGGTGCCCAGGTCACGGTGCTCCGTCACCTGCAAGCGCAGCACAAGCACTTCGACTTCGTTCTCACCATCGACTCGGACGGAGAGCCCTTTCCAGATGCGCTGGAGCAGCAGCTCCGCGCCATGAGCAATCCGAAGATCCAGGCCACCACCGGGATGATCTACATCCGCAACTTCGAGGAGACCTGGGTCTCCAGGGCTGCGGACATCGACATCGGCACCTCGTGCGTGATGATGCGGTCCTCGCGCTCCATGCTCGGAGCGCTGGAGACCACGTCGGGCGCACTTGCCCTCTACCGGGCCGAGCTGCTTTACGACCACCTGGACGCCTACGAGGTGGAGTGCGGAACGGGCGACGATCGCTGGCTGGCGCTGCGGGCCCTCATGCGCGGTGAGGTCGTGGCCGTCAACGAGGCCGGCGTGATCACCGACATGCCGACCACGCTGAAGAAGACCTACCGTCAGCGCCTGCGCTGGGCACGCTCGTGGTGGTGGATGCTGCCGTTCGTGTACTCGCGGCTGTCCCTGAAGCAACTCATCTCGCCGACCTTCGGTCTCCTCCAGCTCGTCATCACCCCTGTGATGCTGGCCTGGACGGTCGTGATGACGCTGCTGACCCTGGGCGGCCGGTACCACAACCCCGGCGTGGCCTTGGTGTACCTCGCCGTGTACCTCATCGTCAGGTACGGCCAGTCAGGTCTGTACGTGCTCATGCGGCCGGACATGACCACGCGCCAGCGGTGGCGCTCGTGGCTCGTCGGAACGCCGACGGCTGTGTTCATGAACATCGTGCTGCTGTGCCCCACCCGCTACTGGGCTCTGTTCAAGCTTCGTGACAACGCATGGCAGTCGCGAGGGCTGACGGCCAAGACGGCTCTGCCGAAGGGGCGCCACCGAGCCGAGCCGAAGGATCTGATGAACGCGTGAGTGCCAACGAGGTGAGGGTGAACGGGCCGCCGAGGTCCCTCACGGCCGCCGATCACAAGCCCGAGCGGCGCTGACCGGACCGGCGGTCGCGCCCGCTCGGCGTCCATGACGACGAGCGGGCGCCGGCACGCTACCGGTGGGCACCGATGCCCTCCTCCGCTGCCTCCCCTCTCCTTTCCCGTACAACCCTTCAGGCTCACCAGGGGTCCTCTCTGAGCCCATACGTATGTCCTGGAGAGGAACTCATGTCCCGGCCCCATCACAAGCGCTCCCGGCGTCCCGTCGTCCTGGGCGCCACCGCCGTCGCGGCCGTCCTGGCCGGTGGCCTGCTCATCACCCTGCCCGGCGGCGCGAGTGCCGCCGCGTCGGGCCTCGCCGACGACTTCAACGGTGACGGCTACCGCGATCTGGCGACCGGCGCCCCGGGTGCTGTCGCGGGCGGGAAGGCGAAGGCGGGTGCCGTGGTCGTCAACTACGGCTCGTCGAGCGGTATCAGCGCCGCCCGCCACAAGACCACATCGCAGAGTTCCTCCGGCGTGCCGGGCGCCTCGGAAACCTCGGACCGCTTCGGCACCGAACTCGCGCACGGCGACCTCAACAGAGACGGCTACGGCGATCTCGTCGTGGGCACACCGCTGGAGGACGTCGGCGGCGATGTCGACGGCGGTTCGGTCACGATCCTGTGGGGCGGCTCGTCCGGCCTGTCGGGCGGCACGACGATCAGCGACCCGAACGCGTCGGGCCACGACCGGTTCGGCCAGTCCCTCGCGGTCGGTGACTTCACCGGTGACGGAAAGGCCGATCTGGCGGTCGGTTCCACCGGCAAGGACGTGTGGATCTTCAAGGGCGGCTTCACCAAGTCCGGCGGCGCGGTCGGGAAGCTGCGCTTCGACGCGCAGATCGAGTCCGGCGCGTACCCCAAGGGTGCCGTCCAGCTGGCTGCCGGGGACTTCGACAACGACGGGGCGGACGACGTGGTGGTCGGGTCCTCCGCGGGCAACTTCGTCTACCGGGGGGCCTCGACCGGGCCCACGCTGCAGACCGAGGCGGGCACGGGGTACGCGGGCGCGCTCACCGTGGCCGACTTCGACCGCGACGGGCACGACGACCTGGTCGTCGGCTCCGACTTCGTCTCCGTCACGGACCAGACGGCAAAGGGCGGCTATGCCACCGTGTTCTACGGCGGTACGGCGGGCGTCGACACCACCCGCAGCGCCGTCTTCAGCCAGGACACCCCGGGTGTGCCGGGTACGGACGAGTCCGACGACTCGTTCGGTGGCGCACTCGCCGCGGGCGACGTCAACGGCGACGGCTACCCGGATCTCGCCGTCGGCGCGAACTTCGAGACCATAGGCTCCGCGACCCACGCAGGGAACGTCTGGGTGCTCCGTGGTGGCGCCTCCGGTCTGACGGGGACCGGCGCCCAGTCCTTCAACCAGGGCACCGCGGGTGTCCCGGGCGCCAACGAGTCGTCGGACATGTTCGGCGACGCCATCCACCTCTGCGACCACAACAAGGACGGCCGCGCCGATCTGTCGGTGGGCGCGGGCGGCGAGAACAGCGACGACGGCGCCGTGTGGGTCCTGCGCGGCTCCACGGGAGGCGCCACGGCCTCCGGCGCGGTGAGCTTCGGTGTGTCGTCCGTGGGCATCGGGAACTCGGGGGACGACCCCATGTTCGGGGACACCATGTCGGGCTCCTGAGCATGTCGGACACTCACCTGGTGGCCCACCTGATCAGCCACGGTCCAGAGAGGGCCCAGGCCCACCAGAAAGCCCCCTGCCCGCGGAGAACCCGCGGGTAGGGGGCTTGCTGGTGTCGTGTTACTTCTTCTTGCCCTGGGTTTCGACCGCCCGTTTTTTGGCGCTGATCAGCGGGGTGCCCACCTCAACTGACCTGCGGTTGGGCGGTTGTTCGTGGTCGTTGCCTGTCGTTGCTTGTCGACCTCGGAGGTTCCAGACAGGTCCCGGCTCCAGGGCCCCTCATGGCCTCTAGCGCTAGGAGCCATCGCCCCCGCCCCACCCTGCGCTGGGCTGGCCTGGGGAGTATCAGGAGCCTTGTAGCGGGTCGTGCGTGGACGAGGCCACGTCAGGCGACGGAGACGGGATCGGCCGGGTGCCTGACATGCTGCTGCCGACGCCATGGTCCAGAGAAGCATTGAGAGTCGGAGTGGAACGAGATACGGCACGGCCACCCGGCGCGGACGGCACGTCGAAAGTCTTCAACGGAGGCCTGAAGCCCGGAGAACGACGTGAAAACACAGCCAGGACACGGCCTACGAAGGACTCGGCCGCAATCGTCACGACGCACCTCCTCCGCCCGTCATGTCCGGTTCTGCGGGAACGCCCGTGTCTGGCAGAGGATCCTCCACAGAGTGACTACCCGTCTGTGGCCTTGGTAGATGACCATTCGACAGTCGAAGGTCAGACTCCGCCTTGAGCCGGGCTTCCTCCTCCGCCTTGAGCCGGGCTTCCTCCTCCGCCTTGAGCCGGGCTTCCTCGTCGGCACGGGCCCTCTGCTCCGCGAACTCGCGCAGTAGACGCTCGTGCTCGGCGCGGAACTTGGCGTACTGCTCTTGCAACTCGCTTCGGTGAGTCTCGATTTGCGCCTGTTGCTGCGCTTCCCCTACCACACCGCCCAGTGCTGCGCGTCCCACGCTCTTGACCATCAATGGCACCAGAGTGGTGGCCTGTTGGACAGCCGAAAGCGCACCCAGGCCGACGAGAAACGCCACCAGCGGATTTGTGCTCTGTGGGTAGGTGGCTGCCGCAACACCAGGCAGGGCGCCGCTGACGAACAGCCGCAACATCCCAGCAACGCAGTACGCCTTCCAGCCAGGTGCAGGCAGGCCTTCCTCACCGGGCCGCAGATCAGCGCTGCGTCGCGGAGGGTCGATGGTGTCTGACTGAACGTTCCACGGCATCTGACGGTGCCACTTGACGGCCTTGACGATGTCGACGGCCTCCATGGAGGCACCTCCAGCCGACCCCACCGCCGCCGCCATGAGCCATTCCATGCTCGGAGATTAGTGGGAATCGTGCGGCAAGTATGTGGTTTTGCGTAATCAATGTCTTCACGTGGGCGAAGGCATGCTCGACGCGGGCCGGAACCTGTTTGTGCGAGCGATTGTGCTCCTGTTTCCACTCGGCGAGTTCCTCGCCGGCCCGGCGACGGTGCGGCATCACGAGTCTGAGCCGCTATCGATAGCGGCAGGGGTCGCTAACGATAGCGGCCCTGCTAGCGACCAAAACCGCAGGTGCCCAGTGCGTTAGCAGATAGCGGCTGATCATCGCAGATCCGAAAAGCGGCCCGATATGGGCTTCCGAGAGGGTGGCCCGCGCTGCTATCGCTCCCGCCAGAGGCCATCAGGTTCCCCGACCGCTCAGGCATCGCTCTCTGCTGCCCGGTATGCCTCGTACTGAGTCCAGGCGCGTTCGAGCGTCTCGATAGCCGCATCAATGGCTCCGCACTCTTCGAGATAGTCAAGCTGGCCCTGCCTTCCCTTGCGTGAGGGCCAGTCTGGATCAGCGGAGACGTCCCGAGCGAGATCCCCGATGGCGTTGTGCTGATCGGTATGGGTCTTCAACCACGCAGTGAAGCTCTTTGGCTTGGGCATGTCGGCATCCTTCCGCCGCCGTGTCAGAACTACTGAGGTTTGATGCGTGATGTCGCTGGGCCGACGTCTTGAACTGCGAAGAGGAGGGCCCGCACCGCGGCATCATGCGAAGATCACCAGTAACACCCCGATGTCCCCAACCGTGACCAAGATCGTAAATCGCGGAAGAGCCCGTCATTCAGGTGCCCCCTCCCGACCGCCCTGGTAGCGTGCGCCGGCATGTCATCGGAACTGGAACGCCCCCCGCGCCAAGCGGACGAACGCACCGCGCTCATCGGCTGGCTGGACCTGCAGCGGCAGATCCTGCGCTGGAAATGCGAAGGGCTGAGCGACGAGGACGCGCGCCGCCCGGTCATCCCGACCTCACCGGCCATGACGATGGCCGGTCTCATCTCCCACATGCGCTGGACCGAGCACATATGGCTGGAAGTGCTGTTCCTCGGCGGCGACAAGAAACAGAACCCCGCATTCGACGAGTCAAGCGAGAACGCCGACTGGCACACCGACGGCCGCCCCCTCGCAGAGCTCCTCGCGGAGTACGAGGCCCAGTGCGCCCGCAGCAACGAGATCGTTGCCGCGGCCGACCTGGACGACGCCGGCCGCCACCCCGACTTCCGCGACGGCAGCGCCAACCTCCGCTGGATGCTGATCCACCTCGTCGAGGAGACGGGGCGACACGCGGGGCACGCGGACATCGTCCGGGAGCTGCTCGACGGCACGAAGGGCTACTACTAGCGCAGCTCCGCGAAGCGGGCCCTTCCCTCAGGAGCCAGGCCAACACGCCTCACGACCAATGCGGGAGAGCTCGTTATTGGTGATCTTCGCATGATGCCGCGCGGCGAACTCTCGTCTTCGCAGTTCAAGACGTCGACCCAGCGACATCACGCATCAAATCTCAGTAACCCAATGAGGAACGGCCTACGGCCGTGCGCCCGTTGGCGCTCGATGCGCTCACGCGTCGGCCGGCTCCGGGCTCGCACCGTGCTCGAACTGCGGCGCCTTTCACGAGAAGAGGCCACCCTCCCCCGGCGCGGGGCCCGTGGTTTCTTCTGCTCCCGGCGAGATGACGTTAGGGCCACAACTGCCGCCCCCTAGAGCCTTCCAGAGGGAGTCTGGCCGAGCACAGCAGCGGGTTCGCCCGCTCCGATACAGTGCGCCATGACCGAGCGCGACTACGACATGTTGTTCAACATCGTCGTCCCTGTGATGAAAGTCCGGGTCACGTCCGAGACCACCGTACGCAACGAGGGTTTCGCCGGTTCCGCCTTCCTACTCAAGCACGCCGGCGGTCACACCCAGGCCCTGGCGATCACTGCCCGCCACGTTGCCGAGCAGCTAACCCCTGGGGAAGCGGCAGTCCTCTTTCGAGGCGCAGATGGTGCTTGGCAAGACCGTCCGCGTCAAGACCGACCGGTACGGCACGGGAATGCGCTACCAAGCCCGCTACCTCACGCCCGACGGCAAGCGAAAGAACAAGTCCTTCCCCGACGGACAGAAGCGCATCGCCGAGCAGTGGCTGAGCGCCATGCAAGCGGACGTGGCCCGCGGCGACTTCATCGACCCGAACGCGTCCCGTACGACGTTCCATGAGTTCGCGGAAAAGTGGCTCGCGAGCCAGAGCGGCGACCCCAACACCCGAGCCTCGATGGAGTCCCAACTCAAGCTGCACGCCTTCCCGCGCATCGGATCGCGTCAGCTCGGGTCGTTCCAGCCGAGCCACATCCGCGAGTTCGTGACACAGCTCGAAGAGACCGGCATGTCCGGCTCGTACGCCCGCGTCATCTTCTCCAACGTCCGCGCCGTGCTCTCCGCCGCCGTGGAGGACGGATGCCTAGGGCGGAACCCCTGCAACTCGCGCACGGTGACCCCGCCGGCCATCGGTGCGCGCCGTGTCGTCCCCTGGGAACCTGAGCGCGTCTTCGCCATGCGCGCCGCCATGGTCGAGCGCCTCCGGCCCATGGTGGACGTGGGCGCCGGATGCGGACTCCGCCAAGGCGAAAATCCTCGGTCTGTCCGTCGATAACATCGACTTCGAGAGCGGCACCGTGCACGTGGTGCAGCAACTCAAGCTGAGCCTGAGCAAGGCCGTGTTCGCGCCCCCGAAGGGCGGCAAGCTCCGTGACGTGCCGCTGCCCGATCCCGTGGCAGAGGCGCTACAGGAGCACATCAAGCGGTTCCCGCCCGTGGAGATCAAACTCCCGTGGATGCGGGCGAACGGCCAGCCGGTGACCCGGCGGCTCATCTTCACGGGCCCCAACGGTGGGCACGTACGTCTGGCGTACGTCGCTGAACGAAGACCACTGGAAGCCCGCGCTCGCCAAGGCCGGTGTCATCCCCAGGCCAAGAGCCGCGAGCACGCCGCCGCCCGCGAGCACGGTATGCACGCGCTCCGGCACTTCTACGCGTCCGTGCTTCTGGACGCAGGGGAGAGCATCAAGGCCCTCGCGGAGACCTCGGACACTCCGATCCGGGCCTGACGCTGAAGGTGTACGCGCACCTCATGCCGAGCAGCCGGGACCGGGCCCGGAAGGCTCTCGGTAAGGCGCTCAGGCCCCAAGATCACAAGGGCTGAGGTTCCAGAGAGGTTCCGGATCATGAAAATGCCTCCCATCCGCGCTCTATGCGCAGGTGGGAGGCATGATCACAAAACCTACTTCTTCTTGCCCTGGTTCTTGACCGCCTCGATGGCGGCCGCGGCGGCGTCCGGGTCGAGGTACGTGCCGCCGGGGTTGAGCGGCTTGAAGTCCGCGTCGAGTTCGTAGGAGAGGGGGATGCCGGTCGGGATGTTCAGGCCCGCGATGTCGGCGTCGGAGATACCGTCGAGGTGCTTGACCAGGGCGCGCAGCGAGTTGCCGTGGGCCGCGACCAGGACCGTGCGGCCGGTCAGGAGGTCGGGGACGATGCCGTCGAACCAGTACGGAAGCATGCGGACGACGACGTCCTTCAGGCACTCCGTCTGGGGGCGCAGCTCCGGCGGGAGGGCCGCGTAGCGCGGGTCGGAGTACTGGGAGTACTCCGCGTCGCGGGCCAGCGGCGGCGGCGGCGTGTCGTACGAGCGGCGCCACAGCATGAACTGCTCCTCGCCGAACTCGGCGAGCGTCTGTGCCTTGTCCTTGCCCTGGAGCGCGCCGTAGTGCCGCTCGTTCAGGCGCCAGGAGCGGTGGACCGGGATCCAGTGGCGGTCGGCGGCCTCCAGCGCGAGCTGGGCGGTGCGGATCGCGCGCTTCTGGAGCGAGGTGTGGACCACGTCGGGCAGCAGGCCGGCGTCCTTGAGCAGCTCACCGCCGCGGACTGCCTCCTTCTCGCCCTTCTCGTTGAGGTTGACGTCCACCCAGCCGGTGAACAGGTTCTTCGCGTTCCATTCGCTCTCGCCGTGGCGGAGGAGGATCAGCTTGTACGGTGCGTCGGCCATACGCCCGAGCGTAATGGAAGCCTTCGACCCGCCGCTCGCCCGCCCGGAGGCCGGACACCCGGCCGCCCGGAAGCGGCGCACTCGCCTACCCGGAGGCCGGACACCCGCCCGCCCGGAAGCCGCGCACTCGGCCTCCCGGAAGCCGGTCAGTTGACGGTATCTGTTAATTGAGTGGCTCCCCCTGTCACCAGGTCGTAAGTTGTGATCACCGCCTGAGCCACTTACATCCGTCAGGCCGAAAGCACCTGTGGGGGATCCAGCCATGCCACTCGCCGTCATGAGACGTGCTGCCCGAGAGACCGTCTCGGGGCTCCCCCGCGAGTTCTGGTGGCTGTGGACCAGCACCCTCGTCAACCGGCTCGGGGCGTTCGTCGCCACCTTCATGGCCCTCTACCTGACCCTCGGCCGCGGCTACTCCGCCTCGTACGCCGGTCTCGTCGCGTCCCTGCACGGCCTCGGCGGTGTCGTCTCCTCGCTGGGCGCGGGGGTGATGACCGACCGGCTCGGGCGGCGGCCCACCCTGCTCGTGGCGCAGGTGTCGACGGCCGTCTTCGTGGCGCTGCTGGGATTCATGCACCACCCGGTGAGCATCGCCGCCGTCGCCTTCCTGGTGGGCATGGCCAGCAACGCCTCGCGGCCCGCCGTGCAGGCGATGATGGCCGACATCGTCCGGCCCGAGGACCGCGTCCGCGCCTTCTCCCTCAACTACTGGGCCATCAACCTCGGCTTCGCCGTCTCCTCCATGGCGGCCGGTTTCATCGCCGAGTTCAGCTATCTCGCGGGCTTCCTCATCGAGGCCGGCATGACCCTCGTCTGCGCGCTCGTCGTCTTCACCAAGCTGCCGGAGTCCAAGCCCGTACGGCTCGCCAGGGAGACCGAGCCCGCCGTCGGCCTCGGCACCGTCCTGCGCGACGGCCGCTTCATGAGCGTCGTCGGGCTGTCCTTCCTCGTCGCCCTCGTCTTCCAGCAGGGGTCCGTCGGACTGCCGGTCGCGATGGGCGAGGCCGGCTTCACCCCGGCCGACTACGGCACGGCGATCGCCGTCAACGGCGTACTCATCGTCGCGCTCCAGATCCCGGTCACCCGTTTCATCGAGCACCGGGACCCGAAGCGGCTGCTGGTCATCTCGTCGCTTCTCGCCGGATACGGCTTCGGACTCACCGCCTTCGCCGGCTCCGTCGGCGTCTTCGCCCTCACGGTCTGTGTGTGGACCCTGGCCGAGATCGTCAACGCGCCCACCCAGACCGGGCTGGTCGTCCGCCTCTCCCCCGTGCATGGCCGGGGCCGCTACCAGGGCATGTACACCCTGTCCTGGGCCCTCGCCGCGCTCGTCGCTCCCCTGATGTCCGGCCTGGTCATCGACCGGTTCGGCGCGGAGTGGCTGTGGGGGCTGTGCGCGGTGGTGGGTACGGCGGCGGGGCTCGGGTACGGGGTCCTGATGCGGCGGCTGCCTGCGGAGGGAGCGGAGGAGAGGGTGGAGGAGAGAGCGGAGGAAGCCGCGTCTGCCGCTCCGACGCCCGCCTTCCCGGAGAGGGCCGAGAAGACCGGGAAGATCGAGAAGGCCGAGAAGACCGAGGTCGGAGCGTCCTGAGCTCGGCCTGAGCTCGCCCAGGCACCGGCCATGCCTCGGGCATGCATCAACCCGACGTCGGCCTCCACCCCCTCACGGATGCATCCGCGCCCCCTTCATCACCTTGTCCACCGCGTTCCGCGGCCCGTACACCGCGAGCCCCACGAGATCCAGCTCCCCCGTCGGTACGGCCCGCACCGCCGCACGGTTGTCGCGGTCGTTGCCGGTGGCGAAGAGGTCGGAGGTGAAGAGGGCGCGCGGCAGGACCCGGGACAGCGCGCGGCCGTGCGCGGCGGTCAAGGTCTCCTTCGAGCCCTCGAAGATCAGCACGGGCTGCCGGAACATCGGGAGATACGGGGTGCCGTCGGCATCCTCGTACGGCTCACCGATCACCTCGGGAACGGCCGTCCCCAGGCCGCTCACGAGAAAAGCGGTCACATTGAGGCGCTGCCAGGGCTCCAGGTCGTCCCGCAGCAGGACGGCGATCTTGGTGTCGAAACGCACGGGTTCAACGGGTTCAGGGGTGGAGGTGCTCATACGGCGAGACTGCCGAACGCCGTACGGCACCGTCTTGTACGTTGTTTGCATGGCCTCTCAGGGCCGCCGGGCCCCCCGGGCTCCCCAGGCCCCTCAGCGCGAGATCTCCGCCTGGCGCCCACGTGTCCCGGGCGTCGTGGAGGTCTTCCACGCGCACTACACCGAGTACGCGTACCCCATGCACGTACACGACGCGTGGACACTGCTGATCGTCGACGACGGCGCCGTACGGTACGACCTCGACCGGCATGAGCACGGCACCCCGCACGACACCGTGTCGCTGCTGCCGCCGCATGTCCCGCACAACGGCTCCCCCGTCACCGAGCACGGCTTCCGCAAGCGGGTGCTGTACCTCGATCTGAGCCGGCTCGACGAGAGTCTGATCGGGCCCGCGGTGGACGGGCCCGACCTGGTGGATCCCGTACTGCGGTATCGCGTCGGGCAGTTGCACACGGCGCTCGGGCACCCCGGGGACGAGCTGGAGGCCGAGAGCAGGCTGACGCTGATCGCGGAGCGGCTGCGCGGCCGGCTGAGCCCCCGGCTGACCGCGGAACCCCCGCGCCCCGACCGCCCGCTCGCCCACCGTCTCCGTGAACTCCTCGACGAGCGGCTGGAGCAGGGGATCGCGCTGGACGAGGCGGCGCGGCTCGTGCACGCCCATCCCGCCCATCTGGTACGGGCGTTCAGCGGCGCGTACGGCATCGCCCCGCACCAGTACCTGATGTCCCGCCGCGTCGACCGCGCCCGTCGGCTGCTCCTGGACGGCGGGAAGCCGGCCGAGGTGGCCACCGCGACCGGCTTCTACGACCAGTCCCATCTCACCCGCCACTTCAAGCGGTTGGTGGGAGTGACCCCGGGGAGCTACCGCGCGAGCTCGCGCTGAGCCTCGTACAGATCGCGCGGTCGTACGACGTCCGTGGTGCCGTACAGCTCCAGGCGGGAGTGCAGGTCCCCGGTGAAGTCGGGTACGTCGATCTGGTCGAACTCGGTGACGTCGTTGACGCCGACGGTGGCGCTGTAGGGCGCGAGGCCGTCGATCTTCATCAGGCCCGCGCGGGCGTTGGTGACGCGGATGTTCCAGTGGGTGAAGCGGGCGCCGAAGAGGGGTCCGGCGCTGGCGTCGCCGCCGTGCCGGCCGTCGTTGTTCACCGTGATGTCGGTGCGGACGTTGGCGAAGGGCAGGCCGCGGTGGGAGTCGAAGGTGCCCATCCGCATGTCGCCGCCCGACCAGACGTTGTACGAGGACAGGCCCTCCACGTTGATGCCGTGGAGCTGGGTTCCGGCGGGGGCCGGGACCGTGCGCTGCTCGATCGTGAAGTCCTGGACGAGGTTGTCGTGCGAGCCTTCGCGGCAGAAGTACGGGTGGTGCGAGCCGCGGCCCGCGACCTTCGTACGGCGCAGGGTGCAGGCGGAGGCGGCGACGAGCCCGAAGCCGTTGTCCACATGACGTACGACGATGTCGTCGGCCCAGCAGTCGTACGCGCACTGGAACACGACCCCGTTGTAGCCCTTGTCGAGGAGGTGCGGGGACTGCGGGGTCTCGACGGCCTCCAGGGTGAGTCCCTCGACGCCGGAACCGGTCAACTCCGTCACGTGGGTGGTCAGGCGCGGGTCCCACTCGGGGCGTACGTCGAGCGGCAGAGGGCGTTCGAAGGTGACCTTCGTGCCCTGCACGCGCGCGATGCGGACGGGCCACTCGTAGGGGACGTACGACGTCAGCTTCGTCTTGTCGTCCCAGTAGTACGCCTCGGGGCCGGGGCCGCCGCCCGCCATGTGCTCCAGGAGGGTGTGGCCGGCGTCGTCGGCGAGGCGGAGGAGGACGAGGCGGCCGGGCTTCAGCCCGCCGGCGTCCGCGACCCGCACCGACCAGGATCCGCGGGTGGCGGGCTCCACGGTGGTCAGCGTCTGCCATTCGTCGCGCTTGTTGCCCGTCCAGCCCTCGAAGGGCCACGCCTTCGCCTTGATGGCCGCCGTCAGCGTCGTGAAGCGGTCGGCCGGGCAGAGCCAGATGAGGCCGCCCGCCCAGGACCAGGACGACTTGTCGCCGCCGTAGCGGGAACCGTAGACGCCGATCAGCTCGGTGAGGTTCTTGGTCGCGTACAGCTTCGTACGGTCGCTGCCGGCACCGCGCAGGACGACGTTCGAGTATCCGATGCGGATCAGGTCGTCGATGCGGAAGGTGCCGGGCGGGATGAGAACCGTGCCACCGCCGGCCCTTCCGGCGGCAGCGATGGCACGGTTGATCGCGGGGGCGCAGTCGGTCGTGCCGTCGTCCACGACGGCGCCGTGGTCGCGTACGTCGGCCACGACGGGGCGGCGCGGGAAGCGCGCGGCGCCGCCGGCCCGGCCGGACCTGCCGACGTAGGGGATCTGCGGGTGGGTGAAGGGAGTACGGGTGAACTCCCGCCAGAGGTCGGCGACTTGGCCCGCACGCTGGTCGGAGGCTTGACCCGCAGGCTGGTCGGAGGCTTGGCCCGCAGGCTGGTCGGGGACTTGGCCCACCGGCTGGTCCGGTGTGGCGGCCGTCGCGGTTCCGCCGGTCACGGCGACGGCCGCCACGGCTATGGCGCTGCCGAGCAGGCCGCGTCTGGTGATGCCGGTGTACCCGTTGCTCATACCCGTCCGCCCTCCATCGCCTTCCCCTACCACCCATGAAATTTCATGGATGTGAACGACGTTCAGATGTGCGTCGGCGGTGAGCATGCCACGGAGACCCCCGGCACGGAAGGGGTCGTGCAACAGCTGATTGACGGAGGAAAGAGGTCAGTTGGCGGGACGCTGGGTCAGGTGGGTGAACGCGTCCAGGTTGCGGGTCGATTCGCCGCGGGACACCCGCCAGGCGTACTCCTTGCGGATGGCGGAGGCGAATCCGAGCTCCAGGAGGGTGTTGAACGAGCCGTCGGCGGCCTCCAGGACCGAGCCGAGAAGGCGGTCGATCTCCTCGGGGGTGACCGCGGCCAGCGGCAGTTTCCCGGTCACATAGATGTCGCCGAGGGAATCGACCGCGTAACTCACCCCGTACAGCTTGAGGTTGCGCTCCAGGAGCCAGCGGTGCACACCCGGCTGGTTCTCGTCGGGGTGGCGGATCACGAAGGCGTTCAGCGACAGCGAATGTCTGCCGACGAGGAGTGAGACGGTCGTCGACAGCTTCCGGGTGCCGGGGAGCTTCACCACGAAGTTGCCCGGCTCGGGGCTCTCCCACTCGAGTTCGGCGTCCTTGAGGACCCCCTCGATGACCTGCGCCGCCTGCTGTACGTCAGCCATGGTGGGAGCGTACGCGACGCCTGTGGGCCTGCATCGCCGCCGTGTACACGTCCGCCGTGGCCGCGGCCGCGGTGTCCCAGCCGAAGCGCTCCGCGTGGCGGGCGGCGGCCGCGCCCATCCGGGCGGACAGCTCCGCGTCGTCCGCGAAACCGCGCAGCACGCGCGCGTAGTCGACGGGATTGTGGCCGGGGACGAGGAAGCCGGTCTCCTGGTGGCGCACGGCCACCGGCAGCCCGCCGACCTCGGCCGCGACCACCGGCGTACCGGCCGCCTGCGCCTCTACGGCGACCAGCCCGAAGGACTCGCTGTACGACGGCATGACCAGTACCGAAGCCGCCCGGAACCAGTCCGCGAGCTGCTCCTGTCCGACGGGCGGCCGGAAGCGCACGACGTCGGCGATGCCGAGCCGTGCGGCGAGCTTCTGCAGTCCCTCGGGCTTGGCGAGACCGCTGCCGCTGGGGCCGCCCACTACGGGGACGACGATGTTGCCGCGCAGCTCGGGGCGCTCGTCGAGCAGGACGGCGACCGCGCGCAGCAGCACGTCGGGGGCCTTCAGGGGCTGTATACGGCCCGCGAAGAGGGGGATCAGGGCGTCCTGCGGGAGCCCGAGGCGGGCGCGGGCGGCGGCGCGGCCGTCGGCCGGGCGGAAGCGGTCCAGGTTCACGCCCGGGTGGACCACGGCGACCTTGCCGGGATCGGCTTCGTAGTGACGTACGAGTTCGTCGGCCTCTTCGGCGGTGTTGGCGATGAGGCGGTCGGCGGCGCGCACGATCTGGGTCTCGCCGATGACACGGGCGGCCGGTTCCGGGGTGTCGCCCTCGGCCAGCGCGGCGTTCTTGACCTTGGCCATGGTGTGCATCGCGTGCACCAGGGGCGCGCCCCAGCGCTCGGCGGCGAGCCAGCCGACGTGACCGGAGAGCCAGTAGTGCGAGTGCACGAGGTCGTAGTAGCCGGGGCGGTGACCGGCCCAGGCCTGCATGACGCCGTGCGTGAAGGCGCACAGCTGGGCCGGGAGGTCCTCCTTGGCGAGGCCCTCGTAGGGGCCCGCGTCGACGTGCCGGACCAGGACGCCGGGGGCCAGCTCGACGGTCGGCGGGAGCGCCGCGGTGGTGGCGCGCGTGAAGATCTCGACCTCGATGTTGATCGCGGCGAGGCGCTGGGCGAGCTCCACGATGTACACGTTCATGCCGCCCGCGTCGCCCGTGCCGGGCTGGTGCAGGGGTGAGGTGTGTACGGAGAGCATGGCGACGCGACGGGGCCTGCGGTGCAGCCTGAGCCGTGCGGACACTGCCGGGGAGCGTCGCCCGAGCCTGCTGACGTACTGGCTCACGTAGCGGTCCTCCTTGCTGCGGGCATGCCGGACGGAGGGTGTGGGGCACCCTCCAAAGAGGGGGAACGCCGGAACGGTCCGCCTCATTTCCTCTTTGCCGAATCATTACCGGGTGTCGCTCAACCGTTCGGGCTTGTGGCTGGCGACCGTGTGGCCCGTCGGGTCGGCACGTCCGGTTGGCCGCCGGGTCGGCACGTCCGGTTGGCCCGTCCGGTTGGCCCGTCCGGCGTTTGAGGACGAGGCCGTTCAGGCCGAAAGGCGGGGGCGTGGGGCGGCGGCCTTCAGATACGGGACGGGCAGGGGCGGAGGGGGCGAACCCATCCCGGCGCATACCCTCGTACGTATGACATCCCGCGCCGCCCCGCCCCGCCCCGTGGGCACGGTGACACGCGGGACCACGAACCCCAACCGGCTGCGCCGCATGGACCGCTGGATCGCGGCGACCCATGGCACCGAACTGCGCCGCACCCCCGCCCCCGTGGCGGTCGACCTCGGCTACGGCGCGGCCCCCTGGACGGCGGTGGAACTGCTGACCCGCCTGCGCACCGTCGCCCCCGCCACCCACGTGGTGGGCATCGAGATCGACCCGGCCCGGGTCGAGGCGGCCCGCCCGTACGAGCGCGACGGCCTTGTCTTCCGGCACGGCGGCTTCGAGGTGCCGGTGCCGGGCGCCCCTGCACTGATCCGGGCGGCGAACGTCCTCCGCCAGTACGACGAGGACCAGGTCGCCGAGGTCTGGCAGCGCCTGTGCGCCCGCCTCGCACCGGCGGGCCCCGCCGGCTCCCGTGGCGGCCTGCTCGTCGAGGGCACCTGCGACGAGATCGGGCGGCGGCACGTCTGGGTCGCGCTCGGCCCCGAGGGCCCCCGCACGGTCACCTTCGCCACCCGGCTCGGCTCCCTGGACCGCCCGTCCGACCTCGCCGAACGCCTGCCGAAGGCCCTCATCCACCGCAATGTCCCGGGCGAGCCGGTGCACGCCTTCCTGCGCGACTTCGACCGGGCCTGGGCCGCCGCCGCGCCCTACGCCTCGTACGGCGCCCGGCAGCGCTGGATGCGCGCGGTCCGCGACCTGACGGCCGACTGGCCGGTGACGGACGGGGTGACGCGCTGGCGCCAGGGCGAAGTCACGGTGCGCTGGGAGGCGTTGGCGCCACGAGCGGTATAGGGGATAGGGGCATGATGCCGGGCTCGCGACCGCGCGGGGGCCTGCCGCGCCCGTGACCTGCGGGGAACGATCTCCGTGACTGGTTCGTCACACAGGCGGGGAGATCGTCTTGCGCAAGCGGGGAAGCGGGGAGGGGGAAAGGGGGCGCGGGGAGCCGGACCGGCGCGGGGAGGGGAGTTCCCGCCCGCCTCCGTCGCGCAGGAGAGGGGAGTTCTTGCCCACCTCTGTCGCAATGCGCGCCGACATGGCACGATCCCCCAGGCGTCCGGAAGTTACTGACGGTAAATCAGTTTGGGGGCGGAGTAATGGGATCCGGCAAGCGGAGCCTGACCACGGCGGCCATGGCCCTGGCCTGCGCATGTGCCTGCGTGGCACTGGCAACGCCCGGCGTGGCGTACGCGAGCCCGACACCGACACCGACCCGGACCCCCACCGCGACACCAAAACCGGTGAGCAACAAGGATCTTGAAGAGGTCCGCAAGAAGCTGGACAAGCTCTACCACCAGGCTTCGGTGGCCACGGACGCGTACAACGCGGCGGAGGAAAAGGCCCAGAAGCAGTCCGCCGAGATCGTCGATCTGGCCCGCGAGATCGTCAAGGGCCAGGCGAAGCTGGACAAGTTGAAGGACCGCGCGGGCGCCGCGGCCCGCGCGCAGTACCGAGGCGGCGGACTGCCGCCCGAGGCGCGGCTGTGGCTGAGCGACGACCCGCAGGAGTTCCTGGACGGCGCGGGGCGCGTGCGGCAGGGCGAGCACGCGGCCAAGGGCCTGCTCGCCGAGATGACGCGCACCCAGCAGGACTTGGAGCAGTACGCGAAGGACGCCTCCGCCCAGTGGAAGAAGCTGGAGGCCAACCGCAAGGCCAAGGCCGAGGCCAAGAAGAAGATCAAGGAGCGGATCGCCGCCGCCGAGAAGCTCGAGTCCCAGCTGGAGGAGAAGGAGAAGGAGCGGCTGGCGAAGCTGGAGGAGGAGGCCGCGTACCAGGCGCAGACGACGTGGCTGAGCTCCGGCATCCTCGCCGAGATCAACGGCAAGGCGTCCGAGCAGGGCAAGAAGGCCGTGAAGTACGCGACCGGCCAGATGGGCAAGCCCTACGAGTGGGGCGCCGAGGGCCCGGACTCGTACGACTGCTCGGGGCTGACCTCCCAGGCCTGGGCGTCCGCCGGGCACGGCATTCCGCGCACCTCGCAGGAGCAGTGGAAGCAGCTCACGCACGTCGACATCAAGGACATGCGCCCCGGCGACCTGATCATCTACTTCGACGACGCCAGCCATGTCGGGATGTACGTGGGCGACGGCGCCGTGGTGCACGCGCCCCGGCCCGGGCGGACGGTGACGATCACGGGGGCGGGGTCGATGCCGATCCTGGGGGTCGTACGACCGGACGCGTGACGCCTCCGCGCCGCACGCGTATAGCTCCCGCGGGCCCCTTGGCTGGGTTACCCCACGTGACCTGCCGCACGTGACGCACCGCACGGCTGCCCTCGCGGTTCCACCCCGGGGACGTGACCTTCGTCATTCGGGAGGGGACCCCATCCTGTCCAAGTGCGGTACAGGATGCGGCATATGACGGTGGCCGTTTGCCGGGCGCCGTGTCGCACACCATTCCGTTGCGGCCCCGGCTGACGCTATGGTCCCGGTCGGTGGGTGTCGAAGACCTTCGCCCCACCACGCCCTCGGGGGGAGGGAAGGAACCCAGACGATGCCCGTACCCGTACCGCGGCAGAGAGCGATCCCGGCCGTGGAGAGTGGTCCGGCTCAAGCCGCGTTCTCACCCGGCGGCCCATCCGGAGAACCGACCGGCGGCCTGTCCGGCACCTCGACCGCCAACCCGGCCGGGGGAGCACATGCGCCCCGTGCCGCCACGACCCCGGTCGACAGCACCACCAACCTCACCCTGCTGGTCATCGAGGACGACCCGGCCGGTTCGCTCAGCGTGCCCGAAATGCTCGACGCGGCGGGCAAGCCGATCCGTGTCCGTACGGCCCGCAACCTCACCGAGGCCGACCGGCTGCTCACCGACGACGTCCACTGCATCCTGCTCGACCTCGCGCTGCCGGCGCCGGGCCGGGCGGCCGAGAGCGACGACGAGCTGGCCACGCTCAAGCACGTGCTGCGGCTCGCGCCCCGGCACGCCGTCCTCGCGCTCACCGCGTCCGGCGACGCCGAGCGCGGTGCCGAGGCGGTGCGCGTCGGCGCCCAGGACTACCTCTTCCGCGACGAGCTGGACGGGCGGCTGCTGAGCCGTGCGATCCGGTACGCGGTGGAGCGGAAACGTTCCGACAAGGCGGAGCGACGGCTCACCGAGTCCAGGCTGCGCGCCCAGGAGAACGCCCGCCTGGAGCGCGGCCTGCTGCCGACCCCGCTTCTGGAGGGCTCCCCGCTGCGCTTCGCCGCGCGCTACCGCCCGGGCCGCTCCCGGGCACTGCTCGGCGGCGACTTCTACGACACCGTCCGCACGCCCGACGGCACCGTGCACGCCATGATCGGCGACGTCTGCGGGCACGGTCCCGACGAGGCGGCGCTCGGCGTGGAGCTGCGCATCGCGTGGCGCGCGCTGACGCTCGCGGGACTGTGCGGCGACGAGCTGCTCTCGACGCTCCAGCAGGTCCTGGAGCACGAGCGCGAGAACGACGAGATCTTCGCGACGGTCTGCACCGTGGACATCGCACCGGACGGCCGCCGCGCCGGGCTCTGCCTGGCCGGCCATCCGTCCCCGCTGATCGCCCGCCCGGGCCGGCCCGCCGAACTGCTGCCGTACGACAACAACGGCCCCGCGCTCGGTCTGCTGCCGCACGCCCGGTGGCCGCGTATGCAGGTGGAGCTGGGCGCGGCCTGGAGCCTGATGCTCTACACCGACGGTCTGATCGAGGGCCACATCGGTGCGGGCAAGGAGCGGCTCGGCCAGGACGGCATGGTGGACATGGTCCGCCGCCAGCTCGACCAGGGCCTCCAGGGCGAGGAGCTGCTGCGCGCGGCGGTGAACGAGGTGCGTGAGCTCAACGGCGGGGAGCTGGCGGACGACGTGGCGGTGCTGATGCTGGACCGGACGCCGTAACCGTCGTACGGCAGCGCGTACGGAGCCGTACGGCGTCTTGTGCGGGCCGCGGCCTTGCGACGGCCGTGCGGCGTCTTATGCAGCCTGCGGCCTTGCGACGGCCGTGCGGCTTCTCATGCGCCTGCGGCCTTGCGACGGCCGTGCGGCTCTTTTGCAGCCTGCGGCCGCGCGGCGTCTTGTGCCCTGCGGCCTAGCGACGTCTGTGCGGCGTCTTGTGCGGCCTGCAGCCGAGTGGCGTCTGACCTGCGTCTTGTGCGGCCGTGCGGCGCGTGCCGCCACACACCGCGGGCCCTGGATGCCAGGGCCCGCGTGGCTGCGTGGGGTACCGACCGCCGCTACACCGGGGCCGGACCGCTCGTCGTGTGTCAGCGACCGCCGTTGTAGGGGCCGTACGGCCCGTCGCTGCTGCTTCCGCCGCGGCGGCCCCACCGGCCACCGCCGCCGGAGACCTGACGGAGCGCGGGGCGTACGTCCACGAAGAAGACGATGGTGGCGACCAGGCCCGCGATCTGCAGGAAGAGCATCGGGACCAGAAGGTTCACGGCGACCGTGATGCCCAGGATGATCAGCCAGAACATCTTGTTCTGCTTGTCGGCCGCGCGGTAGGCGTCATCACGGGCCACCGCGGCCATCACCAGCGCCACCACGGCGAGCACCAGCATGGCTGTGAAGATCAGCCACATGAGACCGCCGAATGCCGTCATCAGCACAATGCCCACCGCCCGAATCGAGTCGTCTCTACGGCCACCGTACCCGGAGAACGGGCCGGGAACTCTGAGAGTGCCCGGCCCGTCTCCATGGCCCGAAGCGGCCGCGCCGCTTCTTCCTGCCGTTACTGCTCTTAGCTGTCACTGCTGTACTGCTGTCTGGTGACCGCTTACTTCTGTAGTGCTGTAGTGCTGTACTGCTGACCGCCTACTTCGCGGGCGGAGTCGTCTTCTTGGCCGTGGTGGTCTTGCGGGCCGGGGGCTTCTTCGCGGCGGTCTTCTTGTCGGAGGCGGACTCGGCGGAGGCCTCGGCGGGCTTCTCCTCGTCCTTGACCTCGACCGGCTCCGCGTTCGGCTCGACCGCGATGGCCAGTTCCTCGATCTCCTCGGCGGCCTCGCCGCGCCAGGTCTTCACGGCCTGCTCGCCGTGCTCGGCGACCTTCTCGTACGTCTCCCGGGCCTTCACGGCGTACTCGGCGGCGACGCCGACACCGCGCAGGGCGAAGTCCTGGGCCGACTCACCGATCTTCTTCAGGTCGGTGTCGAGGGTGCTGATGAACTCCGTCACCTTGGTCTGAAGGGTCTCCTGCGCCTCCTTGGCGCGGGCGGTGGCCTTCTCCTGGACGGCGTTCGGGTCGATGTTCTTCACGGTCTCGATGCGCGCCGGGGCCTCGGTGCGGATCTGCTCCACGATGCCGGGGACCTTCTTGGCCTGCTGGACGGCCAGGTCGGCGGTGCCGGCGAGGAAGTAGAGGGGGGTCGGGTCCGTGGCGGCCTTGCGGATGTCGTCGGTGATGGCCATGGCGATGGTCCTCCCGTAGTGGCTTTCGGCTGAGGGTTTTGGGTGATCCGCGGCGAGAGAGCCGGTCGGCGCTCGTTCCGGTGGTGCGGCGGTGCTGGTGCTGCTCGTCAACTGGCGGTCTGCTGCGGACCGGCATCGCTGCCGTCGGCCGTGCGGGGGCCGGGGGCGGCGGTGTCCGGTATGTCCTGGGCCGTGCGTACGTCGGTGCCGGGCGCCTCGGTGTCGTGGGCGCCCTCGTCCTTGTACGCCTGCGCCTGGGTGATCTCGAACCCGTTCTCCTTGCGGAAGGACTCGTAGATCTGGAGCAGCACCTGCTTCTGCCGCTCGTTCAGCGTGGGATCGGCGAGGATGACGGCGCGCGTCTCCACCTCGTCCCGGTCCCGCTCGGCGTCGAGGATGCCGGCCCGCACGTACAGCGTCTCGGCGGAGATCCGCAGCGCCTTGGCGACCTGCTGCAACACCTCCGCGCTCGGCTTGCGCAGCCCGCGCTCGATCTGGCTCAGGTACGGATTGGACACTCCGGCGGCGTCGGCGAGCTGCCGCAGCGACAGCTGCGCGGTGCGCCGCTGTTCCCGCAGATACTCACCAAGGTTGCCGACGTTGAGCGATGCCATGCCCCCACCTTGCCCCATCCCCGCTAACAATTGCAAGCACCCGCTTGCAAAAGTGCGCCACGCCACACGGACGGCTGGTGAGCCCGAGCACGGACGGGGCTGTCCGTTCCCTGTCTATCTGCGGTTTCCCTCCGAGTCCGCAGAGTGAAGTGAACGGGTCTCGGACGACCTGCGCAGCGAGTTGCTTCACCGTCCTGCGAGGAGGATCGGACCAGTGGCGGTAGCGGGTTGAGGGTTGCGCTCGACGCAGGCGTCCGTGCGTTCGCCTAACGGTGGTTCTGCCGGAAGGGACCGCGGCGGTGCCGTACCGTCCCGTGAAGCCGTGGCGAGCTGTTGACGCTGGTGCTCTCGCGCTTGGCAGGCAGTCAGGATTGCTGGACATGATCGAAGAGGGCGAGGGCTTCGGCGGGGTCCGGGCTCACAAGGCGTTCCAGACCGGCCGTCGTGATCTTCGCCCACCTGCCGGCCCGTGCCCACATCTGCTCCTCGAAGGCGCGGACGGCCTCGTCCAGATGTCCAGGACCGGGGGCGGCGGCGATGGACTCGGCGAGTTCTGCGCCTTCCAGCATCGCGAGGTTCGCGCCCGCCCCCAGTGGGGGCATCAGATGGGCGGCGTCTCCCAGTAGCGTCACCCCGAAGACGTGGGTCCAGGTGTGGGACACGGGCAGGACGTAGAGGGGGCGGTGGACGAAGGCGGTGCCGTGGCGGAGGAGGTCGAGGACAGGAGCGGCCCAGCCGTCGAACAGCGCCAGCAAGCTCGATCGCACGGCCTCGACGTCGGCCAGGTCCAGGTTCGTGTGCCAGTCCAGTGGCGCGCGGAACTGGGCGTACACCTTGACGTGGCCGCCGCTGTTGCGCTGGGCGACGAGAGCTCGGTTCACGCCGTACGCAGCCATGGAACCGTCGCCGATCAACCGGGCGAGGTCAGGGTGGCGGGTGTCGACGTCGTCCAGGGATGTCTCGACCGAGGTGACGCCGGTGTAGTGCGGCGTCACCGACGAGACTGCCGGGCGGACCCGGGACCAGGCGCCGTCCGCGCCGACCACGAGGTCGAACGTCTCCTGTCGCCCGTCCGCGAAATGCACCAGTACGCCATCCCGGGCCCCTGGCACCACCTGCGTCACGCCCCGGCCCCACTGGACGTCGAGGGGGCCGAGCAGTAGGTCACGGAGTTGCCTGCGGTCGATCTCGGGATTGGCCCGGTCATCCGGACGGGGTCGCCAGTCGCGCAGGACGGTCCCGTCCGTGTCCAGGATGCGCATGGCCTGCCCCTCGGGACGGGACAGCGCCTGGAACTCCGCCAGCAGCCCCGCCTTGTCCAGCGCGAGCTGGCCCAGCCCTTCGTGCAGGTCCAGGATGCCGCCCGGGGGCCGGGCGTCGGGGGCGGGATCGCGTTCGAGGACGGTGACGAGGTGATCATGGCGGTGCAGGACGCGGGCGAAGGTAAGGCCGGCAGGACCGCTCCCGACCACTGCGATGCGGTGTCTCATGCCGATACACTGTATTTTCTCATTACGATGAATCGCAACGGTACGGTGTGCCAATGACTGTGTGGGACCGGCCGGAGCCGCCGACTCAACCCGTGCCGCTCGACCGGGAGCGGATCGTCGCCGCGGCTGTCGCGCTGGCCGACGAGGGCGGGCTGGGGGCGGTGTCCTTGCGCAAGGTGGCCGCCCGCCTGGACGCCGGCCCGATGCGGCTGTACAGATACATCTCCACCAAGGAGGAGCTGTTCGACCTCATGATGGACGAGGTCCAAGCCGAGATCCTCCCCGACGAACAGCCCGGTGACTGGCGGGAGGCGGTGCGCATCCTCGCCCAGCGCACCAGGCAGGCCGCTCTCCGTCACGAATGGCTGGCCGACCTGCTCGGCGGGCGCCCGACCCTGGGTCCGAACGGCCTCGCCGTGACCGAGGCCACGCTGGCCGCCTTCGACGGCCTCGCCGATATCGACACCGTCATGCGCGCCGTGGAGACGGTCAGCGCCTACTTCATTGGCGCGATCAGGCGCGAGATCGCGAACCTGCGAGCCGAGCACGCCACGGGCCTGTCCAAGCACGACTGGCAGCGCGCCCACGGCCCGCATGTGACGAGAATACTGGCCACCGGCCGCTTCCCGGCGCTGGCCAAGGCCGTGTACGACGGCACGGACATGGACGCCGAGACATCCTTCGCAACCGGCCTGGACTGGGTCCTCGACGCCGTGGCCACCAAACTCACCCGACCGCCGACGTGACGCTCAGCCCTTGCCGAATGTGAGCGAGGTCAGGGTCGGTGTCCACGGGCGTGCGGGCTTGCGCCGCCACCACGAGTCTTGCCGAAGGCCCCTCGCCTCAGCAGTCAAGAGACACGGCCCAGCGACGGGGGTTTGCGCCGGACTGTGTAATCACCCGGACGAGGGGTTGGGCAACGCCGTACGACTACGACGCCTTACGGGGTGAGTCCCACCAGCACTGAAAAACACCAGGCCGCGGCCGTGCCGTCCGGCAGAACAAATGGGACCGTCCCAGCTTGCGGTCAAGCAGGCGCATCACCGTGCAGATCCACTGGGCCGCCCGGCTTCGGATTCGTCCCAGCAGAACTGACAAGGCCCAGCTCAGAGACACCTCATCGATTCAGATCCTTTGGGAACGGACAGGGGCCTTCGGGCCACGACCGTACGCTCAGCCGACGGCCGCGCTGCCGAACCACCTTTGCAGGCGGCTGAGCAGATCCTGCTGATCCTCGCCGACCCACGCCACGTGGCCGTCCGGCCGCAGCAGCGCCGCGGGCGCCTCCAGTTCCTCGCTGACGTCGACGACGTGGTCGACCCGATCCGCCCAGCCCTCCACCGAGAGCCGGCCGGTCTGGTCGAGCAGCAGTCCACGGCCGTCGTGCATCAGCTCGTAGAGGCGGCCCCGCTTCACCTTCACGTCCCGCAGCCGTCGGCCGAGCAGGTCGTGTCCCTCGCCCTCGCCCTCGTCCTCGTCCTCGTCCTCGCCGAAGTCGTAGCGGACGTCGACCGCGGTGATCATCCCGGTGACGTACCGGTTCACCTCCTCGAAGTCCATCAGCTTCGAGAGCAGCTCCCGCAGCGCGGTCGCACCCGGATCGGTCCCCAGCAGCGTGATCTGCGCGCGGGTGTTGTCCAGCACGCGGGCGCCCACCGGGTGCCGCTCGGTGTGGTAGCTGTCGAGGAGCCCCTCCGGTGCCCAGCCGTCGACCGCGGCGGCCAGCTTCCAGCCCAGGTTGAACGCGTCCTGCACGCCGAGGTTGAGCCCCTGGCCGCCGGTCGGCGGGTGGATGTGCGCCGCGTCGCCGGCCAGCAGCACCCGGCCGACCCGGTAGCGCTCGGCCTGCCGGGTGGCGTCGCCGAACCGGGAAAGCCAGCGCGGCGAGTGCACGCCGAAGTCGGTGCCCGCGACCGCCCGCAGCCGCTGCTTGAACTCCTCGAGGGTCGGCGCGGTCGCACGGTCCTCGGCCACGCCGTCGGCGGGCACGCCCACGCGGCACACCCCGTTCTCGCCGGGGCTGACGCCGAACCGCAGTTGGGTCTTGCGGACTTCCGCGACGACGGCGGCGATCGTCTCCGGTTCCTCGGTCACCTCCATTTCACCCAGCAGCGTCTCGACCGTGGCGGGCTCGCCGGGGAAACCGACGCCGAGCAGCTTGCGCACCGCACTGCGGCCGCCGTCGCATCCGACGAGGTAGCGCGAGCGCAGGTGGGTGCCGTCCGCCAACTCGACGGTCACCACCTCCTCGTCCTGACGCAGCCCGACCACTTCGCAGCCGCGCCGAATCTCGGTACCGAGTTCGACGGCTCGCTCGTCGAGCAGCCGCTCGGTGACCGGCTGCGGGATGGCGACGCCGTACGGGTGAGCCGTGTCCAGCCGGTCCGGCCACGGCTTCCTGATACCGCCGAAGGGACCGCCGGCCTGGAACTTCTCACTGACCGCGAGGAACCGGTCGAGGAGGCCGCGCTGGTCCATCATCTCGACGCTGCGCACGTGCAGGCCCTGCCCGCGGGACTCCCCGGTCGGCTCGGTCAGCTTCTCCAGCACGACCACGTGCACGCTGTGCAGCCGCAACTCGCCGGCCAGCATCAAGCCGGTCGGTCCGCCGCCGACCACGATCACGTCAATCATCTGAACACCCGTTCGACGAGATTGGATTTCGGCCGGCCGCTCCGCGCGGTCCGGCGGCCCGCGCAAACCCGCACCTCCGCGCCGAGTCCCCGCAACCGTGCCGCGATTCCCACCTGCGGTGCGACGTTCCCGCACAACCCCCTACGTCGACAACAGCAGTTGCGTCGTTACGTCGTTGCGCCTGTGGTGTTCCGGGCGGTTCCCGCCGCCCGGAACACTCACGGCGTCAGAGCATCAGCGCTGCCTATCTGGCGAGTTCGGCCGGTTCGTCCAGGTGTGTCAGCTTCCGCGGGTTTCTCACCACGTAGATCCGGGTGACCCGCCCGTTCTCCACCACGAGGCTCACCGCGGAGGGCTCGCCGTGCCGGGTGCCGAAAACGAAATCGCCGGCCTCGACGCCTGAAATCGTGCGGGTAAGGAAAAGCACAGGGAAGAGCGTATTGCGTTGACACCGCTCCTGGCATTACCGTTACGCCCATGACTGCCGGGTCGGCCTTGTGCCGTGAGCGAGTTGGTTGCCCGGCCTCCGAGTGAGGCCGGGGCGGGGTAGAGCCCCGCCCGCCCTTCCTTCGTACGCCTTCTGCGTACGCATTTCCGCGTACGCCTTTCCGCGTGCGGCATCTCCGTACGACATTCCCGTACGACATTCCCGTACGACATCCCCGTGCGCCGGCTGTGTACGTCGACCTCGTACGTCGTCTGCGTACGTCGACCTCGTACGACTTCCTTGTGCGCCCCCCTCGGGCCCCTCGTCCGAGCTCCTCTTCGGGCCCCCGCACGCCTTTACTCATCGCGGCACGCCTCACATTCCGCACCGCGGGCTGTCCCCTTGCACCGCATTTGCCCAGCGGTAATTCCCCCTGCCCAAAAACAAAAGAAAGCCGAGAATGCCCAACCCCTTCAATCAGCAGGTCATCGAAGAATTCCGTGCCAACGGCGGGCGCGTCGGTGGTTATTTCGAGGGAGCGCGGCTGCTCCTGCTGACGACCACCGGCGCACGGACGGGAGCCCCGCACACCACCCCCGTCGGCTACTACCCCGACGGCGGCGAGCGCGTACTCGTCATCGCGTCGGCCGGGGGCGCGCCCCAGCACCCCGACTGGTTCCACAACCTCCTCGCGAACCCCCGGTTGACCGTCGAGGACGGCGTCTTCATCTACGAGGCGGACGCGGTCGTCCTCGAACCCGCCGAACGCGACGCCGTCTTCGCCCGCGCCGTGGAAGCCGACCCGGGATGGGCGGAGTACCAGGCGAAGACCGACCGCGTGATCCCGGTCGTCGCCCTCCACCCGATCCCGAAGGACGGCCCGCCGCACGTGAACGCGGGCTCCATGGCCGAGGCCCTGAAGGTCGTCCACGACGCGTTCCGGCGTGAACTCCGTTTGATCCGCAAGGAGTTCACGGCCGCCGCGGGCACCGATGGCACCCGCACCCCCGGTGTCCCCCTCGGCGCCCAGCTCCGCGTCAACTGCCTCACCCTCTGCCAGGGCCTGCACAACCACCACACCGGCGAGGAACTCGGCATCTTCCCGCTCCTCGCCGACCGCCATCCCGAACTCACCCCGGCCCTGGACCGCCTGCGCCGGGAACACGAACGGATCGCCGAGCTGCTGGAAGAGCTGCGCCGCGCCGTCGCCCAGGATCAGCAGGACACGGACCCCGGCCGCGTACTCTCCCAGGTGGAACGCCTCACCACCGAGCTCGAAGCCCATCTGACCTACGAGGAAGAACAGTTGATCCCCCTCCTGACCTCCCCAGGAGCGTCGCGGTGATCGCTCTGGTCACCGGCGCCAACCGCGGTATCGGCCGCGAGGTCGCCGGGCAGCTGGCCGCCGCGGGCCACACCGTGCTCGTGACCGCCCGGTCCGCCGAGGCCGCCGAGGCAACGGCGCGCGACCTCGGACCGCGCACACACCCCCTCCGCCTGGACGTCACCTCCGAGGCCGACATCACCGCCGCCGCCCGGGACATCGACGCCCTTGACGTCCTGGTCAACAACGCGGCGATCACGTACGACACCTGGCAGCGCGCGACCACCGCCGACCTGGACGTCGTACGCGAGGCCGCCGAGACCAATCTGTACGGTCCCTGGCGGCTGACCCAGGCGCTGCTCCCCCTGCTGCGCGCGAGCGCGCACCCGCGCGTCGTGAACGTCTCCAGCGAGGTCGCCTCCCTGACGAGCATGGGCGGCGGGACCCCCGCCTACTCCGCGTCCAAGGCGGCGCTCAACGCCCTCACCCGCATGCTGGCCGCCGAGCTGCGCGCCGACGGGGTCCTGGTGAACGCCGTCTGCCCGGGCTGGGTCGCCACCGACATGGGCGGAGTCGGCGGCCGCCCGGTCGAGGAGGGCGCCGCGAGCGTCGTCTGGGCGGCCACCCTCCCGGACGACGGCCCCACCGGCGGCTTCTTCCGCGACGGACTGCCCCTTCCCTGGTAGACCGGTCACCGGCCGAGGCAGAGGGACCTGGATTCACCAGGGCAGGGACCTGGATCACCAGGGCAGGGGCCTGGCATGCACCACGTCCAGGCGTGACACCGCCCGCGTCAGCACCACGTACAGCCGGTGCAGTCCGCGTGTCTCCCCCTCCGCGACGGCGGCCGGTTCGACGGCGACGACGTGGTCGTACTCAAGTCCCTTGGCGAGCCCGGCGGGCACCACCGCGACACGCGCGCCCAGTTCGTCGGGGCCGGCCGTCGCGATCCCCGCGGCGCGGAGCGCCTCCCGGACGCCTACGACATCCGTGTCGGCGGCGATGACTCCGACAGAGCCCTCGTGGGTGAGCGCCTCCCGCACGGCGCGGACGGTCGCGGCCGGCAGGTCCGAGGCCGATCGCGTCCTCAACCGGCCGTCCCTGCGCAGGGATCGAACGGGCGGCACAGCCACATCCAGTCGGGCCAGCAGCCGGTTGGCGAGTTCGGCCACGGCTGCGGGGACCCGGAAGCCGGTCGTCAGCGGTACCACCGCGGCGTCCGGCTTCCCCAGGTGGCCGAGGAGTTCGCCCCACTCCCGGGCCGCCCACGGCGTCGTGCCCTGCGCGAGGTCGCCGAGCACCGTCAGCGACCCGAACGACGCCCGCCGCGCGATCGCGCGGCACTCCATCGGCGACAGGTCCTGCGCCTCGTCGATGACCACATGGGCGTATCCCTCGGGGTGTTCGATGAGCCCGGCGACCTCGTCGAGGAGGACGAGATCGGCGGCGGACCACCGCGCCGACTTCCACGAGCGCGGCGGCTTCGCCCACAGGATCGCCTTCTGCTCCTGGGCGTCGAGGATCCCGTCGGCCGCCTCCGCCAACACATCGGCGTCGGTGAGGAGTTGGGCGACCAGCTCCTCGGGGCGCACCCGGGGCCACACCGCGTCGACGTACGCGCCGACGGACCCCGCCCGCGCGATCTTCCGCGCCCACGCGTTCGTCTGCGGCCCCGCACGCCGTTCGGCCTGCCGCTGTACGTGGCGCACGACCCGCGTCCGCACGCGCTCGCGCCCGACGGCGTACGGGGGTTCCTCGGCCCGTACGCCGTCCACGATGCGCCGGAGTGCGTCGGCCGGGACGCGCCAGCGGTACGAACCGTCCGGTACGGCCAGGGAGTCGGCGAGGCCGGCAGTCCTCCCGTACAGGGCCCGGCGCAGCACCTCCGCCATCCGGGCGTCGTGCTTGACGACGGCGGCGCGCTCGTCGTCCGCCGCCGTCACCGGGTGCCGGGCGATCTCGTCCCCGATCGTCGACTGCCGCACGCCTGTCTCCCCGAGCGCGGGAAGCACCTCCGAGATGTAGGTGAGAAAGGTGCGGTTGGGGCCGAGGATCAGCAGGCCGCCGCGGCGGATGCGCTGCGGGTGTGTGTAGAGGAGGTACGCGGCCCGGTGCAGGCCGACGGCGGTCTTGCCGGTGCCGGGGGCGCCCTGCACACAGACCGAGGAGGCGAGATCACCGCGTACGAGATCGTCCTGTTCGGGCTGGATGGTGGCGGCGATGTCCCGCATGGGGCCGACGCGGGGGCGCTCGATCTCGCTCGCGAGGATGCCGCTGTCCGGCGCCTGCCCCTCTGCGATGTGCTCGTCCTCCAGGCCCGTGAGGTCGGCGGAGTCCCCCTGGCTGCCGTGCGCCCAGCCGAAGCGGCGGCGGACGGAGACGCCCTGCGGGTCGCGGGCGCTCGCCTGGTAGAAGGCGCGGGAGACGGGGGCGCGCCAGTCGACGACGAGGGGTGGGGCAGCGGGCTGCTCGGTGATCCGCAGCCGGCCGATGTGATAGCTCTGCCCGGCGTGCTCACCCGCGTACTCGCCCACGCACTCGCCCACGCACTCACCGGCTGCGCCCGGGCCCCCGTCGGCCGCCGCAGCGGTGCTCCCTTCGAAGTCCAGCCTGCCGAAGAACAAGGGCCCTTGCGGCAACTCCCGCAGCTCCTTCGCCTGGCTGCGCAGCCGGTATCCGAGGACTTCGGCGTCGGCACCGGAGGCGGAGACGTCCTCGCCGGTGACGACCTGCTCCTCGGCACCGTCGACCATGGCGGCGAGGGCGGCGCGACAGGTCTCGTGGTACGCGCGTTCTTGGGTGAGGGAGCGGGCGAGGGCGACGGTGAGGGCAGGGTCGGGTGACGTCATTCCATGAAGGGTAACGGAATGACGTAACCGAGTTACATTTTTTACCGAGTTACTCCGTGTATTCCGCGTATTCCGGGAGCCCCGCCCCCAACCGCGCGAACGCCTTCTCGGCCGCGGCGACGGCGTCCGGCCGGACCCGCTCGACCCCTTCGCCCCGCGCGATCCGCCCCCAGTTCTCCTGGGCGAGCACACGCTGTACGGCGACGATCTGCCCGGCGGCGAGCCGGGCGCCGAGGTCGCCGCCGAGCGCTTCGGCGAGGGCGGCCTCCGACCGCTCCAGGTAGCCGTACAGCCGGGCGACCAGCGAAGGCGTCCCGTAGAGCAGGCGGTGGTAGGCGAGGACCTCCGGGCTGTCGTTGAGCCCGGTGATGGGATCGCGGCGCTCCAGCCCGTCGAGGAAGTGGCGCCGCAACGCCTCCACCGCGGACGGCCCGCGCAGGGCCACCCGCGCGGCTTCGTCCTCGTGGTCGGCGAACCGGTACAGGACCAGGTCCTCCTTGGACGGGAAGTACCGGAAGAGAGTCGGCTTGGAGATCTCGGCGACGGCGGCGACCTCGGCGACGGAGACGGCGTCGAAGCCCTTCTCCAGGAAGAGCCCGATCGCGATGTCGGAGACGTCCTGGTACATCCGTCGCCTCTTGCGCTCGCGCAGTCCGATCTCACCCATGCCCCGAGCCTACGCATCCCCCGGGCGACCCTTGACCTCAACCGGGCTTGAGGTCGAAGACTGCGGAGCACTGAACCGCTTCCTGCTTCCCCTCTTCCTTCTTCTTCCTACTTCCAGTTCTTCTTCTTGTGAGGAGTGACCGATGCGAGCAGCACAGGTGAAGGCGTTCGGCGGGCCGGAGGTCCTGGCGCCGGTGGAGATGCCGGACCCTGTCCCGGGGCCGGGCGAGGTGGTGATCGATGTCGCCTACGCGGACACGATCTTCGTGGAGACGCAGGTGAGGACGGGCTGGGGCCGGGACTTCTTCTCCGTGACGCCCCCATACGTTCCCGGAGGCGGCGTGTCGGGCGTGGTGAGCGCCCTCGGGGCCGACGTCCCCGGCGAGTGGCTCGGCCGCCGGGTCACGGCCTATGTGACGGGCAGCTACGCGGAGCGTGCCCTCGCCCCGGTCACCGCCCTGACGGTCGTACCCGACTCCCTCGACCTCCTCCAGGCCGCGGCCCTGGTCCACGACGGGGTCACCGCCTCCGGTCTCCTCGAACTGACCGGCATCGACGACACCGACCGCGTCCTCGTCCTCGGCGCCTCCGGAGGCATGGGCACGCTGCTGATCCAGCTCGCGCACGCGCGCGGGGCGCGGGTGGTGGGGGTGGCCCGGGGAGCGGCCAAGGTGGCGCTGGTACGGGAACTGGGGGCGGACGCGGCGGTCGATGCGACGCACCCCGACTGGGCGGCTGCCGCGCGCACGGCCGTCGGCGGATCGCCCGAGGCCGCGGATGTCGTCCTGGACGGGGTGGGCGGGGAACTCGGCGCCACCGCCTTCCCGTTGACGGCCGACGGAGGCCGCTTCTCCGCCCATGGGGCGCCGTCGGGCGGCTTCTCCCCCGTCGACCCGGACGAAGCCGCCCGCCGGAGCATCACGCTCTTCGGCATCAGTGACGTCCAGTTCACCCCCGCCGACCTGCGCCGCTACCTGTCCGCCGCGCTCACGGAAGCCGCGGCGGGCCGCCTCCGGCCGGTGATCGGTGAGGTGTTTCCGCTGGAGCGGGCGGCGGAGGCGCACGCGGCCATCGAGGGCCGGGGGTTGGTGGGAAAGGTACTGCTGAAGATGTGAGGGACGCTTACTCCAGGTGGCGACGATGGCGTCCGCACCGGACATCGCCGGGCCCTCCGCCATGTCGAAGGGCCCGTGCGGCAGATCAGATGTCCGCGGGGACCCCGGCTGTCCGTCGGCCTCCATCGTCATGGTGCATCAGGGCACGGGCGAGAGAGGGGTTCGCGGGAGCCTTCGGCCTTCCGCGGAGTCCGAGCGCGGCCGTGGCCGCGGCCAGGGTCATCGCGTACGTGTCCACCGCCCGGCGGACGTTGGGCGCCTCGAGGCTGTCACCGGTCACCAGCCGGTCCAGGTCCACGTAGGCCGAGCGGACGACCTCCATCCAGCGGTACACGCGCCAGTCCTGCTGCCAGCCCTTCGTGCACTCCCCCGGCAGCAGGCGGTACCAGCGGGCGAACAGGCGCTCGCGGATCTCCGGGCGGGTGGGCGTGAGATGCATATGGCGGACCAGGTCGTACAACGGGTCGCCGACCATCGCCATCTCCCAGTCGATGAGGGTCAGACCGCCCTCCTCCCGGCGGACCAGGTTCCACGGGTTGAGGTCACCGTGCAGCAGCACCGGACGGCGCGGAACCACGTCGTGCCGGCCGAGGATTTCGAGCAGCCGGGAGCTGCTGGGCAGTCCGAGTTCGCGCGCCACGCCGGTGGTGGCCTGGGGGAGTTCGTTCACCATGCGGACCAGCTCGTACTGCAACTCCCAGTAGAACTCCCGCGTCTGCGCAGCGGGATCCAGCTGTCCGCAGTCGACGAAGGTCAGAGCACGGAGCTGGTCCACGAGATTGTCGGCCTCATGCGGCAGAAGACCGTTCGCGGGGTGGTTCGGCGTCCTGATCCCACCCGCCGGCCCCTCGTAGGAGTGGATGGTGAAGGGTTCCCGCAGACCGCTGAAACCCAGGGCGAGCACGCGCGGGGCCCGCACGGGGACCTTCGACAGCTCGATCGCCCTCAGGACGGCGTGCTCGTTGAGGAACCGGCGTTCCCGGGGATTCGCCGAGCCCACCTTGCGGCGGACCATGACCGGAAAGGGAACTCCGGGTACGCGGACCGCCGTGTTGAGATGCGCCGTCCCCTTGAAGACGTGGTGCGCGCAGGCGGCGCCCTCCGCGAACAGCGCACCGCTCACGGCGTCGTCGGAGAACTCCGGATGCTCCGGGATCCGCGGGTCGCGCTGCCAGACGACCTGGAAGACGGCCCTCGCCTCCCCGCCACGGGACTCGTTCCACCGGAAGAGAACGCGCTCGATCTCGCTCTCGTCCGGCACCTTCTTGAGGCGCAACGGCTCCTCGGCCGCCACCAGGGCCCGATGCACGGCATACGTCGCGGCATCCAGGTCGCGCTGGTCGTAGGAGTCGCCGAGCGAGGTGGCGGCACGCATCACGTCCGGGTAGACGGACTGGGCGCGCTCGAAGGCGAGATAGTGCTTCAGGTCCCGGTCGAGGCCGTCGACGGCATTGCTGCGCCGACTGCACATGGCCTCGCGCCAAGCCTCGATCACGTCGGGCCACTGGTCGTCGGGGTATTGCATCCGTACCAGGTGCGTGGCGAGGTCGTGCAGCGGATCGCCGAAGGACGCCAGCTCCCAGTCGACGCAGACCAGGGGCGGCTCGGCGCCTGAGGTGACGATCACGTTGCCCCGGTGGAGGTCCGTGTGGAGGAGGCTGAAGGGGCGTCTGATGAGCGTCGGCACCCGCTCCGCGAACCGCACCAGCGCGTCCTCGGGGATGCCCAGCATGGCGAACAGGCCGCCGAACTCCGCCCAGTTGCGCTGCCGGATCTGTTCCTCCGCCGCGTGCGCCAGCGTCCGCAGGAAGGCTCTGCCGCTCCTGCTGGAGCGGGGCCAGGACGGCGGCAGGGGAGGCAGATGCTGCCTGCGCACCTGCGTCATGTCCGCGAGGAGGGCCGCGAGAGCGGCGATCAAGCCGGAATCGACCGGCTTGCCGTCCGGACAGATACTCGCGAGCGGTACGCCGTCCATGTAGGTGAGGATCATCAGGTCGCCGCGTTTGACGAGGCACCGTGGCACGTGCGGGAGAAAGCAGCGGATCCTGTCGAGGAGTTCCGCCTCGTCCTGCCAGGTCCTGATGACCACGGGCAGCGCCGAGGGGATCGGCTCCCGCACCGTGACCGACTGCCCGTCAGCGCACTCCGGAAGGCCGGAAGGGCCCTTCGTGAGCGGCCGCACCCGGTAGTTCAGGTGGTGGTGCCCCCGGCCGAACTGCCCCAGGGCCCGGGCATAGCGCACGAAGTCGTCATGCTCGGCACCCGCCCTGCCTTGCGGAAAGGGCGCAGAGGGCAGAGGAACGCCCACGGGTCACTCCCGAATAACTGTGCGCCGCCGCTGATGTTCATGCGCCGCGAGAGAAGTGAGCACACCCTACGGCCCATCCTCGGAGACGGCAGGGTGGACTCCAGCATTCGATACCGACCTGAGAGAAATACCCCCGGCCCGGCTTCACCCCGTCTCGGCCAGGCGCTCCCGGCGGGAGTCGGACAACGTGGAAGGCCCGTGCGACAAAGGTGCCCAGGGCGGCCGGCACCCGGGGCGGCGGTGCCCCACGCGGCACCCCCATGTGGAAGCGGACATTCGGGTGAGCGGCCGGGCGCACCGCCTCCTGGCGGCGGGGTGGCTTCAGGCCTGACCCCGGAGCACCCGCAGAACCGGCTCCAGCGACCCCACGACGTCCTCGGCCCCCGCCCGACGCAACAGCGTCGCTTTGTCCTCGTTACGCGCGTAGCCCAGGAACGGGACCCCGGCCCGCTGAGCGGCGTAGAGGTCGGAGGGGGTGTCGCCGATCATGAGGGCGGACGACGGGGCGGCGCCCAGGGCGGTCAGGGCGCGGTTGAGGCAGTACGGGTGCGGCTTGAGGTGGCGCAGGTCCCGGGTGCGACCGTAGATGTTGGGCGTGAAGCACCCGGCGAGGCCACGGCTGTCCAGGTAGCGGGAGACCACGAGAGGCGAGTTGTTGGTCGCCACCGCGAGGCGGGCACCGACGGCCGTCCAGGTCCGTATCAGCGGATCGGCCCACGCGGTCGGCATGGCCGAGGCCACCGCCTTGAGCTCGTGCTGGGTGAGCCGCTCCTCCAGCTCGACCACCAGGTCGCTGCGCGGATGCCGCCGGTCGACCACCCGCAGGACGGCGTGCGGATCGGGATGGACGCGTTCCTCCTCGGTCAGCAGCCCCCGCAGGCCCTGCCGCTCGAGCCATTCCACCAGGTCCTTGGCCACGTCCTCCGCCGAGTGGCCCGCGAACAGACGGCACATGGGCCCGTCGAAGTCGAAGAGCACGAAGCGGGCGCGGGTGATCACTTCCCGTAGCTTCTCTGTCTCTGTTGCCACCGGTTCGGTTGCCACCGCATCAGTCTGCTCGGTCTGGGCCGTATCAGAAGTCACTAGGAGAGTGTCAGGTCCGTGGTGATGGTTTCCCAGAGGGCGTCGAACCACTTCTGGGATTCCTCCACGAAGGCGGCGTCGCGTTGGCCGGCTCGCTTCTCGAAGGAGAAGAGAAGGGACGCGGAGCCGAGGGCGTCGTACATCTCCAGGACGCCGCTGTCCATGGTCTCCTCGCGCTTGGTGATCATGTAGTACGCGATCAGCGCCTCCGTCTCGTTGAGCAGGTAGAGCTTCACCGGTGGGGTGAACGGCAGCGCGCGGAAGGTCACGCGGACGTCGATGCCGTGCGAGGAGCGCAGTGACTGGAGGTTGTGGCGCAGGACGTGACCCTGGGCGTTTCGCTGCTCCAGCCAGCGCTTGTGGACCGGGTCGTCCTCGCCGCGGCCCTCCACCGGGACCGGGAAGGCGAGAGTGATGTCCCGGGAGGGCAGCAGGATGCGGACGTCGATCGACTCGGGGCGGATCCTGCCCTCGTGGATCAGGCGGACCGGCTCACCGAGGGCCAGCATCAGGGTCTCCGCGGTGAGGCACGCCGCGTCCACCCTGACGCGCGGCACGGAGAACGCCTCGGTGAGGCGAGGCGCCAGCCCCACCATCGTCGGCTGGGGTTCGTCCCGCATGGGGGGAACCTCGGCGATCCGCGGCGGGCTGCCCTTGCTGACGTTGCTGAGGAGGCCGTCGTCCTGGAGAGCGCGCAGGGCTTGCCGGACGGTGCCGCGCTCGACACCGAATTCCTCTGCCAACTCGGCCTGAGTGGGCAGGCGGTCGCCCGCCTTGAGGTCTCCGACACGGATGCGTTCCCGCAGGATGTCGGCGATCTCCTGGGGCGAGGTCCTTCTGCTGCCGTTCACTGCCACGTTCTCCTGGGTCACGACCAAACGCTACAACTCTCGCCCATCTATGGGGAGTTGCCTGGAAGTTGTTTATGAGTAGTAGCCAAGTGGGGACAACTTAAGCAGAGTTGGTTACCAACTTGGCCAAGTTGGCGGAAGTTTTGCCTCCCCTCTCCACCCTCTTTTCAGCAGAAGCAGGAGGAACCACCATGCCCGCCATCGCACTCCTCTCCGCCGTCTTCGTCGTCGGCTTCGAACAGCTCGTCCAGTGGCAGTACGGCCCCACAGGCATCGTCGGCCTGTTGCTGCTCAGCATCGGGATCAAGGCGAAAAGCCCCACCTGCAGCTCCATCGGGGCGGTCGTGCTCGCCCTGATGGTTGCGGGACCCGCCCTGTGAACTGCGCGGATCCCCGTCGAAGAGCTCCGTCCAGGGGGCCTCAGCTCGTGAGCAGCAGCTCCGAGCTGATGGTCTCCCACAGCGCGTTGAACCACAGATGGGACTGCTCCACGAATGTCGTGTCCCGGAAGCCGGCGCCCTGGGTGAAGGGAAAGAGCATGGACCGGGTGCCCTGGACGTCGTACATCTCCAGATGCACATCGTCGATCTCCTCCTCGCGTCGGGCGAGGGTGTAGTACGCGAACAGGGCCTCGGCGCCGTTGAGCAGATACAGCTTCACCGGCGGCGTGAAGGGCAACGCTCGGAAGGTGACGTTCACCTCGATGCCGTGCGTGGAGCGCAGGGCGAGCAGGTTGTGGCGCAGCACCTGGCCCTGCGCGTTGCGGTTCGCCAGCCAGTTGCGCTGGAGCCGGCCGTCCGCGGAAGGGTCGACCGGTGCCGGGAAGGCGAGGTCGATGTCGCTGCTGGGGAGCAGCACCCGGACATCCACCTTGGCCGGTTTCATTCGCCCCGCGTGAATCTGGCGCAGCGGCTCCCCCATGGCGAGGGTCAGCGAGATCGACGTCAGACACAGCGCGTCTATCTCCACATGAGGCGCCGCGAAGGCGGCCGCTATCCGCGCGCCGAGCGCCACCGTGGTGGGCTGCGGCGGGGCTTCCGGGCCGGTCAGAGCCTGCTCCGGACGGTCGGCGACGGTCGCGGGACTCCCCTTGGACACATTGACGAGCAGCCGCTCCGACTGAAGGATGCGCAGCGCCTGCCGTACGGCACCGCGCTCGACGCCGAACTCGTCCGCCAGCTTGGCCTGTGTGGGCATGCGCTGCCCCGCCCGCAACTGACCGGACCTGATCCGGCTGCGCAGCTCGTCGGCCACCTCACGGTGTGACCACTGTGGCCGTGGTGACCTGTTCCGCCCATTGACGGCGGCGTGTTCCGGGTCCACGACCAAACACTACAACTTCTCGCCATCTTTGGGCAGTTGCCGGATAGGTGGTTATGAGTCGACCCAACACGGAGATAAGTAAGAGTGAGTTGGTCACCAACTTGAGCAACATGGTCAAGCTTCCCGGGGGTTGGCCGCAGGAGTCGCACCTGTCCACCAGGCGGCTCGGGCGGACGGTCCTCAGCGGGGGTCCGCCGCCCGTCCCGAAGGAGGGACCGTCATGCCGCTCATCGCCCTCGCCGTCGCCGCCCTCGCCATCGGATTCGAACAGCTCGTCCAGTGGAAGTACGGGCCGATGGGCATCATCGCCTTCGTCGCCCTGTCCATCGGTCTCAAGGCCAGGAACTCCGTGATCAGCGGCATCGGAGCCGTGATCCTCGTGATGCTGCTCGCCCAGTCCGGCTGATCGGGCGCCACCGTCCGGCAGTCCGGCTGACCGGGCTCCCTTCCGGAGGGGAGCCGGGAGCTCGGTCAGTCCGCACCACCGCACAGCACAGCCACAACTGAATGAACGGCCACAACTGAATGCGCAGCCACAACTGAATGCACCACCGCACCACGACAACCGAATCGCTACGGATCGACGCGGTCAACGCGTCAACGGATCAACGCGTCAACGGATCAACACTCGCCACCCGCGCGGAAGGAGTACCCCTCAGCAGACATCAGAAGATGTCCGGGCACCACGGTCGCCTGGACGTGCGGAGCAGGGCGTCGGCCACGGAGGCGGCGCCCGCTCGTTCTTCTCGCACCCGCCCCAGCGCGGCGAGCCGCACCGCCGACTCGTCGCCCAGCCACAGTGCCGCCAACTCCCCGACGTCCAGGGTGAGTTCGGCGGAGTGGGCGGTCGGCGCACAGGACGAACCGTCCGGGCCGGCCTCCAGCCGGTAGCGCCCGGCGGACAGCCCGTCGCGATCGGTGACCTCCAGCACCAAGGTCCCGGTCCCCGCGTACGTACGCGCCTCCAGAGCCCGTACGACATCCAGGATCCGCACCCACAGCCAGTCCGACTGCGTGGTGATGCGGGCGGCGCGCGGATCGGGCAGGAAGTGCGGCAGCAGATCGTCCGGGGCCCGCCAGCCGGTCTTGACCCTGGTGATCCAGTCGATCGAGCAGAGGTACTGCCACAGGGCGCGCTCGGCCGCCGGGGTCACCGCGATCAGCCAGTTCACCTCCGCCGTGTTCAGCGGCTGCTTGGCGTCGCCCCAGTTGTCGTCCGACTCGTACGAGACCAGGCCCTCGACCTCACCGGCCGCCGAGCGGTACACGGCGTAGAACGGCTCCGTCCACGGCGCGCGGTCCAGGCTCAGCACGCCCGTGTTGACCTGCCACCAGCGTTCGTCGCGGCCGACCGCCCCGTGCTGGGCGCGCCGGAACCGTTCGTGCAGTTCGGGGCCCATCTTGCGGACGTCCTCGCCGTCCACGAGGTCGATACGGCCGCCGTCGGACGGGCCCGACCAGCGGGGGTCCAGGCCCGTGCGCGGTACCTCGATGGTCCACTCGGCGGTGGTCGTGGCGGGACCGAAGCCGTACCGGCCGTAGATCGGGTACTCCGCGGCGATGAGCGTCGCGACGACGTCACCCCGGTCCCTCGCCGCCGCGAGGTCCGTCGCCATCATGCGGGTGAGCAGGCCTCGGCGGCGGTGGGTGGCGGTGACGGCGACGTTCGAGATCGCGTCGGCGGGGACGGTCGCGCCGCCCACCGTGGTGAGCTCCTGCGCGAACGAACGGAAGGTCGCCACGCAGCGCGAGCCTTCGAAGGCGCCGAGCGTGCGTGCACGGTCGATGTACGAGCCCCGGTCCGCGAGCTCCCGCTCCGACACCTCGGGCGAGCGCAGGAACCCCGTGTTCAGCGCCCGGATCCACTCCCGGGTCTCGGCCTCGGTGATCGGTCGTACGTCGATGTCGGCGGGAGGCGTCATGAAGCCACGCTAGGCGTACGACGGCAGGGATGTCGTGGGGATTTTCCCCGCCCCCGAGGGCTCCGCCCTCCTCAGAACGCCGCCCGTATCTCCCCCACCTCGAGCCCCCCGCCCAGCAGCGGCGCCCGGCCGATCCGGGAGACCACCGGGGCGTCCACGCCCAGGAGGGAGAGGGCGCGGGCCAGGACGGGGCCCAGCGCCCGGCCGCCGCCGTCCTCGACCTTGAAGGCGAGGGCCCGGCCGTCCGGGAGGGCGACCGCCTGGACGGCCTCCGCACCCATCTTGGAGAGGGCCCCCGGCACCTCCCGCATCAGCCACGTGTCGGGCCGCCGGGTGCCGGCGACGTATTCGGGGTGGGCGCGCATCGCGTCGGCGACGCGCCGCTCCGCGGTGCCGGGTGCCGCGAGGACGAAGGACCGGAAGGCACGGGCCAGGCCCGTGAGGCTGATGGCCATCAGCGGCGCCCCGCAGCCGTCCGTACCGACCGCCGCGACCCGCTCCCCGGCCGCCTCCTCGACGACGGAGTGGATCAGCTGCTGGAGCGGGTGCCCGGGATCGAGGTACGACTCCGCCGGCCAGCCCCGCAGCGCGCACACCGCGAGCATCGCCGCGTGCTTGCCGGAGCAGTTCATGGTGACCCGGTCGCGGACGGCGCCGGCGGCGAGATAGGTCTCGGCCTCGGCCGGGTCCAGCGGCAGATCCGGCGGGCACTGCAACTGCCCGGCCGTCAGACCGTGCTCGGCCAGCATCTTGTGGACGAGATCGCGGTGGAAGGTCTCTCCGGAGTGGCTCGCGGCGGCGAGGGCGAGGCGCTCCCCGGCCAGGTCGAGCCCCGCGCGCAGCACACCGGCGGCCTGCATCGGCTTGTTCGAGGAGCGCGGGAAGACCGGCACCGTCACATCGCCGAGCGCCAGCCGCACCGACCCGTCCGCGTCCAGCAGCACCAGGCTGCCCCGGTGGTGTCCCTCGACGAATCCGGAACGTACGACCTCGGCGAGGACAGGGGATATGGCGGGGACGGACATCAGCGGTGGCCTTCCGGGGTGCTGGACCCACCCCGGAAGAGGCCCGGGATCGCCGGGCCGCCGCTTCAGATGAGCAGGTCGTCTACTTGTGCTTCGCCTTCACGGTACCTGCGGGCGATCTCGGCGCTGCAATCGTCGGCCGTGCGCTGGAGCTGCTGGCGCCGCCGGGAGACCTGCTGCTCGTACCGCACCAGCCGTCCCATCCCGGCGACCAACTCATCGTCCGTACGGGCTTCCAGGTCCGACAGCTCGACCTCGCCGAGCATGTCCGCGGCCAGCCGCCGGTACTCCTCGCCGTGCGGTGTGCCCACCGTCACATGGCGGGCCGACGAGCGGTGCCTGGCGGGCGCGTCCGTCAGGATCTCCGGGAGCCGTTCGACGACGGACAGCTCCGGGAGCCGTTCGACGTCCGGGTACTCCACGGACCCGACGACCCCCGGCTGCCCCGGGGCCGCGGCCGGGGAGGGCGCCCGCAGCCCCCCGCGGCGCGCCAGCTCCGCGCGCAGGATGTCGATACGTCCCTGGAGCAGCCTCCGCACATAGCTGAGGTCTGCCTCGTCCCGCTGGGCGTCCCGGCGCAGCGTCCGCAGCTCCGGCAGCCGGAGCACGGCGAGGTCGTGCGGGGGCGGGCCGGCGGACAGCGGGCCGCTGTCGGTGCGCTGCACCGGCGGCCGGGCCGTCATCCCCCCTGCCCGCCCCGTCCGTCCCGTCCGTGGACTCATGCGGGTCAATGACACGGCTCCGGGCGGCTGCCCGGTACTCGGTGTGCTCATCTGCCTCTACCGTCCCCTCGACCGGCGCGGTCCACCCCACGAATGCACCGCAACACACCGCATCGTGCCACCCCAAGTGGTCGCTATGTGACCGAGTGCCCCCGATCAGCCCCAGATGGGGGGTTGATGACCCCCGGAAATCACGCGAAGGGCCCGCACGGCCGTCAGGTGAAGACCTGTCCGGCCCTCACACGAAGGGACCGCACGGGACCCTGCCGGCCGCACACGGCATGATGGTCCGCATGCGTGCGGTGGTGCAGAGGGTGGACGGCGCGAGCGTCGTCGTGGGCGGCGAGACGGTCGGCGAGATCAGCGGTGAGGGGCTGTGCGTCCTCGTCGGGGTCACGCACGAGGACACCAAGGAGAAGGCGGCGCAACTCGCCCGCAAACTCTGGTCCCTTCGGATGCTGGCCGACGAGAAGTCCTGCTCCGACATCGACGCACCGCTGCTCGTCATCAGCCAGTTCACCCTCTACGGCGACGCGCGCAAGGGCCGCCGGCCCACCTGGAACGCCGCCGCCCCCGGCGACGTGGCCGAACCCCTCGTCGAGGAGGTCGTCGCCCAACTGCGCGCCCTGGGCGCGACGGTGGCGACCGGGCGCTTCGGCGCGCAGATGCGCGTGTCCTTGACGAACGACGGGCCCTTCACTGTGCTGCTGGAGATGTGAGGCACGCCCGGGGCCGAGGCTGGTCTCGGGTCTCGGGTCTCGGGTCTCGGGTCTCGGGTCTCGGGTCTCGGGCCTCACGGCTGTCTCGGTGGACTCCGCACGCTAGGGCTCTACGACTACCTCCTGCGCCGCCGCCGTCGAGTCGGCCAGCAGTGGGGCGTCCAGCGGTACGTTCCGCTTCACCAGGGCCAGGGCGATGGGACCCAGCTCGTGATGGCGTACGGACGTGGTGATGAAACCGATCTTGCGGCCGTCGGGGCCTTCGTCCGCGAGGCGGAGCTCGGTGCCGTGCGGGGGCAGGTGGACCTCGCTGCCGTCGAGGTGGAGGAAGACGAGGCGGCGCGGGGGCTTGCCCAGGTTCTGCACGCGGGCGACGGTCTCCTGGCCGCGGTAGCAGCCCTTCTGGAGGTGCACCGCGCTGTCGATCCAGCCCAGCTCGTGCGGGATGGTGCGGTGGTCGGTCTCGAAGCCGAGGCGCGGACGGTGGTGCTCGACGCGCAGCGCCTCGTAGGCGAGAAGTCCGGCCGCGGGGCCGTTCTTGCCCGCGTACGACTCCAGGTCCGTACGCGGGAGGAAGAGATCACGCCCGTACGGCGTCTCGCGTACGACCACGCCGTCGGGGACCTCGGCGATGGAGCCGGCCGGAAGGTGCACGACCGCGAAGTCGGCCGTCCGGTCGGCGACTTCGACGCGGTAGAAGAACTTCATCGACTCCAGGTACGCGATCAGCGCGTCCTGGGTGCCGGGTTCCGCGTGCATCCACACGGTCTCGCCGTCGTCGACGAGATACAGCGCGTGCTCGATGTGCCCGTGCGCGGAGAGGATCAGCGCCTCGGTGGCACGGCCCGCCGGGAGGTCCGAGACGTGCTGGGTGAGCAGCAGATGCAGCCAGCTGAGCCGGTCCTCACCGGTCACGGTGACCACACCGCGGTGCGAGAGGTCCACGAAGCCGGTGCCGTCGGCCAGGGCACGCTGCTCTCGGAACAGGTCGCCATAGTGGGCGGCGACGGCTTCGTCCACACCCTCGGCGGGAACGGCGCCGGGCAGGGACAGCAGGGGACTCTTCATATCCACACAGCCTACGACCCGGTAGCCGCCTATTTTATTTCTTACTCCTCGGCTGTCTTACTCCTCGGTCGTCCTGCTCATGGGCCGACGGGCCGACTCCGTCATGGGGCCGCCGGGCCCATGACTCATGGGCCCGCCGTGTTTCCCGGCCGCTTCCCGGCCGCCATGGTGTGCCCGCCGCCTCACTTCTTGGCAGCGCATTCCTTGCAGCGGCCGAAGATCGCGAAGTGCTTCATGTCCGTCTCGAAGCCGAACGTCTCCCGGAGCTTGGCGGTGAACTCGGCGGCGACCGAGACATCGGCCTCGATGACGTTCGTGCAGTCGCGGCAGACGAGGTGGAGGTGGTGGTGGCGGTCGGCCAGGTGATACGTCGGCGCGCCGTGCCCGAGGTGGGCGTGCGAGACGAGCCCGAGCTCCTCCAGGAGCTCCAGGGTCCGGTAGACCGTGGAAATGTTGACCCCCGACGCCGTCTTCCTCACCTCGATGAGGATGTCGTCGGGAGTCGCGTGCTCCAGGGTGTCCACGGCTTCGAGGACAAACTGGCGCTGCGGCGTCAGCCGGTAGCCGCGCTGCCTCAGGTCGCTCTTCCAGTCGGTACTCACCACAGCCCCCAGTGTAGGAGTGTCGACGCCGATCACGGGCGGGTCGGCAGCCGGCCCGACATCAGCAGGCCCGAGAGGGTCTCACGCAGGGCACCGGCCGCCCTGACGATCTCCTCGTGCGCCCTGATCTTCTCGTCGACCGCGGCCAGGGCGGCTCCGATGTCGCGCTGCTGATCCAAGGGCGGGAGCATGACCGGCAGTTCCGAGAGGGTGCGTACGGTGATCGACCGCATGCCGGTGGTTCCGACGGCCCGGCTCTCCAGCCAGTGGCCCGTTGCCCGACGGGCGAGGTAGGCGACGAGGTAGGACGCCTGAGACCGGTCGTGCGGTCGCAGGCGCAGCAGGTGGGTGTTGTAGAGCCACTCCTGCTCGTGCGCGGTGACGAGCGCCGCCCGGCCCACCGTTCCGGTGCGGGTCACCAGGATGTCGTCGGCGGCGAGCCGGTGCTTTTGCAGTCGGTCCGCCCTCTCGGGTGCCACATGGGGCATTCCCGACTCCGCCGAGATCCTCTGGTTGCGGAGATCGGCCGGCCGCACCAGCGGAACGCCGTCGGGCACCCGCTCGCTCCGGCGCAATGCCGGGCCGCCCGCCTGAATGTCGCAGATCTCGCCAAGGGCAGCTCTCTGCCACCCCGCCGGGGTGCCTTCGCGGCCATCCGCGTTCACAGGCCGTACCTCCTGAGCAGTTCGTCGACCGCGGCGTCCGCATCGCGGGCCCGGCCGTGCAACTCCGCCAGACGTACGGCCAGCGCGTTCAGTTCCCGCGGGTCCGCGGACTGCACGTCGGAGGGGACGTTGCTCGACAGGTGGACGGACGGGCTGAGCGTGTAGTCGCGCTCCCTGATCTCGGCGAGTGATACGGCTCTGCTCACTCCTGGTGTGCCCGGGTACGGGCGCCCCGCCGTCCGGGCGGCCTTCCAGGACTCGTACTCCCGGAAGATGCTCTCCGTCTCGTCCTCGGCAAGTGCTCTCTGGACCCGGGACACCATCGATCCGAACCGCCGGGCATCGACGAACAGGACTTCGTCACCACTCCCCCGCGGATGCCGAAGTAGCCAGATCGTGACGGAGATGCTGGTCGTCGTGAACAGCTGGGGAGGCAGGGCGATCAGCGCCTCCACCGCGCCGTCCTCCACCATCCCGGACCGGATCCGCCGTTCGGAGGGGTTGGAGGAGAAGGCCGCGATGTCGGGCATCAGAACAGCTGCCCGCCCACCGGGGGCAAGCGAGGCCACGACGTACTGGAGCCAGTCGAAGTTGGCGTTGTGCCGGGGCGGCTGCCCGTACAGCCAGTGCCCGGAGGCGACGGGATGCTCCGGGAGCCGCGCGTTGAAGGGCGGATTCGCGACGACACGGTCGAACCCGGGGGGGCCGGGGGGGCCGAGACCCGCGGACGGGGCGGTGTGTCCGGGCCGCAGATCGGAGTGGGACAGGCCGTGCAGCGCGAGGTTCATTCCGGCCAGGGCCAGCGGGTACTCGCCCACCCCCGCCCCACTGGCTTCGGGAGGACACGTCCCTTGCCGACCCTCCGCCACGGCGCCGGATGCGGCGGACAGCAGCTCACCCGCACGTACGAAGGGATCGTGCACGCTCCCGACGCCCTGGGCCTCGCCGGCCACGAGCTTCGACACGAGATCGACCGCGGCACGTGGCGTGAAGAAGTCGCCGGCTGTCCTGCCCGCGAGTTCGCCGTACCGGGCCAGGAGCCATTCAAAAGCCTGCGCGTATTCGGTCCGCTGAGCCGGTCCGGCTTCGTCCAGCAGTCGGATGGTGTCGGCCACCCGGGAGTCGCCGAGTTTCCGGGAGAGGGCGAGGAACAGCTCGTCATGCCCCGGCCCGAGGCCCTGTTCGACGGCTTTCGCGAGGAGGCGTACAAGCAGTTCGCCGGAGTGCGGGACCGGGTACCTGTTCGCTTCGGCCGTCACCCGCGTCCATCCGTCGGGTCGACACCCCCTCACGTACACGAGCGAGAGCAGCATGGTGACGTATTCCGCCACGGAGAGTTCCCCGCGGAAGCGTTCCGCCTCCGGGCCGCCCAGGTGCTGCACGGCCTTGAGCAGCGCCCCGGTCCTCGTGCCGCCGAGCGAGGCTCGGAACCGGTCCCCGTACGTGGTCCCGGCCGGCTCGTCGGACCGCCGGGCGTTCGCCGGAACGGTCCGCCGCTCCAGCCATTCCAGGACCTCTGGGGCCCGGAACACCTCGATCTCACCGAGGCCGTCGGCACGCTCCACGACGACCGGACCGGGGAAGTTCTGGTGCCGTCGCTCCCAGTTCGTCACGGCGGGCCGCCGCACTCCCGCGCGCCGTGCGATGTCGGCCCGCGAGACGAGTACGTCGTCGAAGTCACTCACAGCGCCCTCCCAGGACTTGCGAACGAGACTCAGAATCGGGGCGGCCGGAAGCCGCGCAGCACGTCCCCTCGGCTCGCGAGAACCATCGGGAAACGGTCCATGGCCTGCGCCTCCTTCGCCAGCTGCGGGTCGAGATACCCCAGCATGCGGTAGATCTTGGCATGGTCGGCGGCGAGGTCCCGGTGGTGGACCGGCTCGTGATGCATGATCTGGTTCCGCAGCAGGACCAGCGACCACAGACCGTCGTACAAGGCGTCGCGTCGGCCCGAGTAGTACGCGAACGCCTTGTGCAGGGTGGGCACCCAGAACAAACGGTCGTAACGCGATCCACCGCTCACCAGGGATGCCCAGAAACCGAAGGACAACTCGGCCACGATGTCGTCCGCCGGCGCCGGAACGAGCCCACGGCGCTCGCACTTGCTCCTCGCCTTGGCCACGAGCCGCTGTCCGTTGGGATTGAGCGGTGCCACGGCCCACCAGTCGGCCCTGCCGTAGGCGAGGGAGAGCTGATGGTGAAGGGCATTGCGCAGAGCGAGCTCCAGACAGTGGAGAGATCCGTACAGCGCGGCGGAAGCCTCGACGTTCCACCAATACAGCCGTCCGGCCACCACAGCGTTGCCGCGCGCCGCATGAACGTAGCGCGCCAACCTGAGCTTCGAAAAAGCGCGCAGCATCCACTCCGGCAACTTGTCGGTCACTGTGATCCCCCTCTTTCGGGCATGGCTTCGCCCAGCACGGTCCAGTACAGGAAGAACCCACCGTGATACGGTCAGGTACGAAAGCCCTGGGCTCGCCTCTGCGCAGCACGCCACCCGGGGCACGGCTTTCGAACCCCCGGCCGCACCTGAGTGCGGCCGGGGGTTTTGCGTTTCCCGCATCGCGCCGGGCCACCCCACTCGGCGATGCGGGTTCCACCGTAGCCACAACCACACCGCGCACGCAACCGCAGTGCACTGCTCAAGCAATCTGTTAACCCCTGGCCCATTGCACTGTTTCGAGAGCAGCGACCGGAACACACGAAGTGGCCCCAGCGACGTCGTGCTGGGGCCACCGTGAGGGCGGGAGGCGGGGGGCGCCTACTTGAAGAAGGCGATCCCGTCGTCCGGCATGTCGTCGGGGAGGGCCTTGGCCCAGCGTTCGACGTCCTCCGGGGTGACGACCTTCTTGAGGTGCGCGGACATGTAGGGGCGCAGCTCGACCTCGGGGGTCTGCTTCTCGCCGACCCACATGAGGTCGCTCTTCACATAGCCGTACAGACGCTTGCCGCCGCTGTAGGGACCGGACGCGGCGGTGCGCGCCACGGCGTCCGTGACCAGGTCGATCTGCGGCTTCTTGTCGGCCAGATCGCCGTACCAGATCTCGACGACACCGTCGTCGCGGGTCATGACGACCTCGACCTTGCGGTTGCCGTCGATGCGCCAGAAGCCGGACTCGGTCTCCAGCGGCCTGACCTTGTTCCCGTCCGCGTCGAGCACCCAGGTGTACGAGTGGTACTCCAGGAAGTCGCGCCCGTCGTGGGTGAAGGTCACTTCCTGCCCGAAGTTGCATTTCTCGGAGCCGGGGAAGTCGTGCACGCCCGCGCCCGCCCAGTCGCCGAGCAGGAAGGCGAGGGGGACGAGGTCCTTGTGGAGGTCGGACGGGATCTCGATCATGAGGTCGGCAGTTCCTTGATGGGGGTCAGCGCTGGCCCTGGTACAGCTTCTTCACGCTCAGTCCGGCGAAGGCGATGACGCCGACGCAGACCAGGACCAGCAGGGTTTCGAAGAAGATCTCCACGGGGTGCTCCTCGGATGAGCGGAATCTGCGGTACACAAGAGCCGGACCCCACTCTAGTCCGGTGGGGCCCGGCTCTCTCTGTCAGGTACACCCTGGCGGGCTCAGCCGAGCAGCTGGCTCTGCAGGATCACCGTCTGCTGGAACGGGACGGCCTGCGCGGTCCCCTTCCGCGACTGCACGATCACCGCCACGGTGTCCCCCGCCGACAGGTACGCCTGACGGACCTGCTCGGCGCCGTACGGCTTGCTCTCCACGTACGCGAACCGCGTGATCTCGTCGACCGCGGCGCGCTCCGGGAACTTCTCGTCCCGTTCGGTCAGTGGAGCACCGCGCACCGCGAACTGCGGGGAGTCGTAGTACGTGAGCTCCGTGGACATCAGCTCATCGGCGACGGCCGCCGTGTCGAAGTGCAGCAGATAGATCCGCGTGTGCGTGCCGTCCGGCGTCGTCCAGCCGCGCGCGGCGATGTTGCGCAGGCCGTAGTCGGTGAGCAGCTGCCGGAGGCTCTCCCGGTCCTCCTTCGCGGCGTACTCCGCCAGGAAGGTCCCGCTCGCCAGCCACCCGTCCTCGCCCCGCAGCGCCGCGTCGTCCTTCGCGCCCTTCGGGGCGGGCAGGACCAGCTTGCGCAGGTCGGCGTAGTGGCTGCCCGACTTGTTCGCCTCGGCGAACGGGGCCGGGCTGCCGGACGGCAGCGGCGGCCTGGTGATCGTCGGGTAGTCCCAGCGCCCGTCCGGCTCCGTCGCCAGACCGGGTACGTCGGTGCGCTCCATCCGCGTGATGCCGTACGCCGCCGACGTGCCGACCGCCGCGAAGACCACGGCGGCGGCGGTCCAGCGCAGGACGGCGCGCAGGATTCGGCGGTCCTTCTTGACGGGCTCGTCGGGCCCGGCCGGCGGGATGGGCCCGACCGGCGGGACCGGCTCGGCGATCGCCCCAGGGGGGACCAGGTCCGCGGCCGCTACGGGCGGGGCCACGGGCATCGGCGGCACGGAAGCCACGACGGCCTGCGGCTCCTTCGGCTTGCCCGCGCCCGTCGCCTGCTCCGTCGGCGTCGCCCGCTCCGTCAGTGTCCCCTGCGTCGCCTGCTCGTCCGTCGGTGTCGTCTGCTCGGTCATACCGCCTCCCCCGGCTCGGTGATGCGGTCGAGCTGCTCGCGCAGGAGCGCCGCGACCCCCTTGGTGTTCAGCGGCTTGGCCGCTTCCGCGGTGACGCTGACCAGCACGTCCCCCTCGTAGGCGGAGCAGACCATCATGTCGAGCTTCTCGCCCTTGATCTTGGGTGGCAGGAAGCACTTGGCGTTCTTGTGGCCCTCGATCTTCGGCCCCGTGCGGAAGATGGAGAGGGCGTCGAAGAACTCGTTCTGGAAGGTCGACATGTTCCGGACCGCCGACTTGTCCTCCATCTGCATCAGCTCGATGCTCACGGTGAAGGCCTTCTCGGCGTAGAGCGAGGAGTTGGCCGCGTTCGCCGTGCTCAGATAGCTGCGCATCACCATGCCCTTGGTGCGCTGCTTGTCGATCTGCTTCTCCAGCCGCCGCCGCTGGGAGCGCGGCAGATCGCTGATCGACTTCTTGCGCAGCGCGGCGGCCTCGCCGCCGCTGAGCGCGGCGTCGGAGCCGAACTCGTCGATGTCCGGGCCCCGGCTCCAGCCGTCGGCCTCGTACGGCACGAGCATGGCGGCGAGTCCAGAGGCCGCCTTCGCCGTCCTGGCGTCGTCCTTCGCGGCCTTCGGGAACTTCCAGACCGGCGCGCCCGCGTCACGGTCGGCGTCCTGGACGGTCACGACGGTGTAGGCGCTGCCCCCGATGACGGCCCCGACGAGCAGGACGGAACCGGCGATGGCGGCGACACGGCCGCGACGCACGGGCTTCTTCGTCTTCGGATTCTTCGCCGGAGTCCCGGGAACGGTCTCGGCCGCGGACTCCGGTACGGAATCCAGGGGTTGCTCGGCCTGCTCGGCCTGCTCGGCCTGCTCGGCCTGCTCGGGCTGCAAGGCGTGCACGGGCTGCACGGCTTGCTCGGACTGCAAGGCGTGCTTGGGCTGCTCAGCCTGCTCGGGCTCCGGCGTTGTCGAGTGCTCGGTGGTCACAGCCGCTCCATCTGCCGCTTGGCCAGGTCCATGATCTTCGCCTTGGAGATCGGCTTGGTGTCGTAGATCCAGATCTCCATGGCGATGTCACCGCGCCAGGCATGCGCCTGCGCCGTGTAGAGCGGCAGATAGCCGGGCTTCGTGTCGGGCTTGTCGGTGACGTACGCCATGCCGTCGCTCGTGCCGGGGATGGGCCGGCCGCTGGCGCCGTCGACGTTCCAGTTGCCGGCCCGCTCCGCGGCACCGAGGTTCTCCTCCTGGCGGTACTGCACGAGCCGGACCGCCACGCTGTCCGTGTTGCCCATGCGCCATTCGGTGGAGACCGCGCGCCGGAACTCGGCGCTGACGAGGTCTCCGAACTCCTGGTCGGCGTTCTTGAGCTGGTCCGCGTAGTCGCCGAGGCTCAGCCAGCCGTCCTGGCCCGCCGGGTAGTCGACGTCCCGTGCGCCCTTGGGCCGCTTGATCAGCAGCTTGCGCAGGTCACCGTCGGTCTTCACCCGGCGGTCCTGGGCGGCGGACAGGGGCTCGGGGCCCGCTCCCTTGGCCTGTGCGACCACCGGCTGCGACAGCGACGGCAGCTTGGTGGGCTCGCGGTCGGCCTGCACCAGATAGCCCGCGCAGGTACCGGCGACGAGCCCGAGCACGGCAGCCGTGGCGATGAGCAGGGCCGTACGCCCGCGTCGGCGCACCCGCGTCACGGGTTCACCGAAAACCGCACCGACCGCACCGACCGCACCGACCGCACCGACATCGTCGACCGCACCGGCCAGATCGGCGTCGCCCACCGCACCGACCGCACCGGAGCCGTCGACCGGCACAACCCCGGGTCTTTCGGATACGTCGGCTGCTTCGGCCACTTCGGCCACTTCGGCCACTTCAGGTACTTCCAAGACGTCCCCCCACAGAACGCGAAGCGCGGATTCCGTATCCGCGCGCACAGGAGACCCATGGCTTACGCATGGAGTTGCACGGGGGTTGATTACGATTCGGACTACCATTCGGGCATGGCGAAGAAGCTCGTGATCAAGGTGACGGCGGGGGCCGATGCCCCGGAGCGCTGCTCACAGGCGTTCACCGTCGCGGCGGTGGCCGTGGCCAGTGGCGTCGACGTCTCCCTGTGGCTGACCGGCGAGTCCTCGTGGTTCGCGCTGCCGGGCCGCGCCGCCGAGTTCGAGCTCCCGCACGCCGCGCCGCTGCCGGACCTGATCGACTCGGTCCTCGCGGCCGGGCGCATCACCCTGTGCACGCAGTGCGCGGCCCGGCGCGAGATCACGGAGCAGGACGTACTGAAGGGCGTACGCATCGCGGGCGCGCAGGTGTTCGTGCAGGAGGCGATGGCGGACGGGACGCAGGCGCTCGTCTACTGACGCGTGTGCCGCGTGTGCCGCACAGGAAGCCATGGGCGCACCGGGCGCCTGTGCACCCAGAGGCAGAAGGGGTGCCCGGCCGGGTCGAACAGGACCCGTACGTCCTCCTGGGGCTGGTAGTCGGCGAGCTTGGCACCCTCGGAGACGGCACGGGCCGTCTCCCCGGCCAGGTCGTCGACCTCGATGTCGAGGTGCAGCATCATTCGCTGGTCACCGGGGCCCGCCGGCCACACGGGCGGCGTGTAGAGCCGCTCGGTCTCGAAGGCCAGCGCGGTGCCCTCGAACGGCGGGCCGATGAGCACCCAGTCGGGCTCCTCCGCGCGCACCACGTAACCGAGCAACCGCATGTAGAAGCCGGCCAGCTCATGCGCGTCGGGCGCATCGAACACCACGGTGGACAATCTCGTTCGCGACATGTGCGCCCTTTGCTGCCTTACTGCCGCCGCTTCTTCCCGTCCAGTTCGTCCCACCATTCGTCGGACTTGGGGTCCCCGGACGGGTCGTCCCACCACCGGTCCTCCGGCCCGCGCCGATTGGCCACCATCGCGGCCACCGGCGGAATCACCATGGCCACCACACACATCCCCACGGCCACGGGGATCGACCAGAGCCGCACGACTCCCCAGGCCAGGACGAAGAGCCCGATGCACGTCCCCATCATGGCGAAGTACATGTGACGCCGTCGTGCGTACATACATACAGCGTAGGCCCCGGAAAGCCATCCGGCGCAGAGCCGGAAAGCCATCGGGCGCGGGGGGCGGAAAGCCGTCCGGCGCAGGGCCGGAAAGCCGTCCGGCGCGGGGGCGGAAAAGCCGAAGGACCGCACCCCGATCCGGTAAGCGTCCAACCCCCGGGGGTGCGGCCCTTCAGCCGTTCAGATGACAGCCGTCAGGGACGGCGGTCTGCCGTTTCAGACGGCGATGGCGACCTCGGCGAGGCCGCCCGTCTGGGCGACGACCGTGCGGTCGGCGGTGCCGCCGGGCACGAGCGCCCGTACGGTCCAGGTGCCCTCGGCCGCGTAGAAGCGGAACTGTCCGGTGGCCGAGGTCGGGACCTCGGCGGTGAACTCGCCGGTCGAGTCCAGGAGGCGGACGTAACCCGTGACCGGCTCGCCGTCGCGGGTCACCTGCCCCTGGATCGTGGTCTCACCGGGCTTGATCGTCGAGGCGTCGGGGCCGCCGGCCTTCGCTCCACACATATTTCGATTCCGTCCTTCAGGCCTTGAGGGGTTACTTGTTGGCGCCGAGCTCGATCGGCACGCCGACGAGGGAGCCGTACTCGGTCCACGAGCCGTCGTAGTTCTTGACGTTCTCGACACCGAGCAGCTCGTGCAGCACGAACCAGGTCAGGGCCGAGCGCTCGCCGATACGGCAGTACGCGATCGTGTCCTTCGCCAGGTCGACCTGCTCCTCGGCGTAGAGCTCCTTGAGCTCGTCGTCCGACTTGAAGGTGCCGTCGTCGTTGGCGTTCTTCGACCACGGGATGTTGCGGGCGCTCGGGATGTGACCCGGACGCTGCGACTGCTCCTGCGGCAGGTGGGCCGGGGCCAGCAGCTTGCCGCTGAACTCGTCGGGCGAGCGGACGTCGACCAGGTTCTGCGAACCGATGGCCGCCACGACGTCGTCGCGGAAGGCGCGGATCGAGGTGTCCTGGGCCTTGGCCTTGTACTCGGTGGCGGCACGCTCGGGCACCTGCGAACCGTCGACCAGGTCGCGGGAGTCGAGCTCCCACTTCTTGCGGCCGCCGTCGAGGAGCTTCACGTTCTCGTGGCCGTACAGCTTGAAGTACCAGTAGGCGTACGAGGCGAACCAGTTGTTGTTGCCGCCGTAGAGGACCACCAGCGTGTCGTTGGCGATGCCCTTCGACGACAGGAGCTTCTCGAAGCCCTCCTGGTCGATGAAGTCACGGCGCACCGGGTCCTGGAGGTCCTTGGTCCAGTCGATCCGGATGGCGTTCTTGATGTGGTTCTTCTCGTACGCGGACGTGTCCTCGTCGACCTCGACGACGACCACGCTCGGGTCGTCCAGGTGGTCCTGGACCCAGTCGGCGCCTACCAGGACGTCGCTGCGGCTCATGCTCGTTCTCCTCCGGGGCAGTTGCGGCGGGGCGGTGCGTTAGAGAGGGGTGCGCGTTCATGCCGGTCACGGCTGCGCTGCACAAGAGTGGCCCTGACAAGAGAGGTCGAAGGGCCCGGCTCGCGGAAGTACGGACGCTTCCGCTCAGAAGGTGCGACAGAGCATGGCGGCGACGCGGCACAGGTCTACTGCCCGCCGCTTCGTGAGATCCGCCTGTCGCTTCATGCCGTCGATCGTAGGGATGGACAGGCGGCCATGTCACCGGTGTGTCGCATGATGAGATGCGATCGTCCGGGATGTGGGACGCCATACCCGGGAGCCCTCCCCGTCGGCTTTCCGGGCGCCCGGATCCGTCGTCACGATCATCCGCACATCTGCGGTACGGACGGGGCCGTCTCGCCCCTCGGACAACGGCCCTCTCCCTCCTACCCGACCAGCTTGACGTCCGAACCCTTCACCGAGATGTCGACGCCGCTCTTCGCCGCCTCGACCTTGTCGAGCTGGATGCCGCCGGGCAGTTCGTCGATCTTCTGCTGGAAGTCGGTGATCGCGCGGATGCGGCCCTCGGCGAGCTCGACGCCCAGCTTGGGCAGGGAGTCCGCGTGCACCTTCACCGTGTCGCCCGAGACGCTGACGGAGCTCAGCACGGAGACCGGCTGGGGCAGCTTGGTGCCGAGGACGGTCGCCGAGACGGTGACCTTGATCTTGCCGTTGCCGCCGTCGGAGAGGCCGATGACCTGGGCGGTGACGCCGGGGGCGACCTGGTTGGGCTCGGCCTTGGCGGCCTTGAGCAGCTCGGCGTAGCTGATGCTCGCGGTGCCGGTGGCGCTGTTGGCGGTGGCGGAGCTGTAGTCGCTGTTGAAGGCGACGCCGTGCATCTCGGCGTTCAGGTCGTCGATACGGATCTTGGACGTGGCGGCGTCGGTGCCGCCCGTCGACGCCTCGTAGTCCTTGATTCCGATCTTCACGTCGTCGAGCTGGCCGCCGGCGACCTGGGTGAGGAAGGGGAAGCCCTCGATGGACACGTCGGGGGTGCCGGCCAGGCCCTCGGTGGTCTTGATCCGGTCCGCCGCCTTGTTCTCCGCGAACCCGACCGCCACCCGGTCAGCGATGACGAACAGGCCGCCCAGGATGACGACGACGATCAGGGTTATTCGCAGTGCGCGCATGCTCGGTGTTTCCCCCACCTCGGCAGACCCGGTCTCAACGACCGAGTGGCCGTCGATCGCGAGCCTAACCCCGAAGGGCCCCCGTGTCGGGGGCCCTTCGGAGTGCTTGTCGATCAGCTGTGACGAACCGAGCGGCCAGGACCCGTCCGGCGGATCATGCCGAAGACGCGGGGCTCGGCACGCCTGATCCGCCTGACAGCGCTTAGCCGAGCGCGCGGCCCAGCAGGTAGACCACCGGGGCTGCGGCGGCCAGTGGCAGGGCCACGCCCGCGGTGAAGTGCACGAAACGGGACGGGTAGTCGTAACTGGCGACCCGGTGCCCGATCAGCGCGCAGACACCCGCGCCGAGCCCGAGGAAGGCGCCCTGGCCGCCCAGGTCCGTCATCCCGCCGACCACGGCACCGGCGCCCGCGGCGGCCGGCAGCGCGACCACCACGGAGGCCGCCGTGGGCAGCGGCAGCGCGCGGGCCAGGATCGCCACGGCGACCGCGGCGCCGCCCACCGTGACGGCGTCCGGCTCCGCCGCGAGGTGCCCGGCCGCGACGATCGACAGCGCCGCCGAGGCGACGGTCGCCATCAGGCCGTACATCCGGGTGTCCGGGTCCGCGTGGCTGCGCAGTTGCAGGACGAGGGTGAGCAGGACCCACACGCCGAGGGTGCCGAGGATCGCGGCGGGCGCGTTCTCCCGGCCGGCGACGAGCAGCGCCACGTCCGCGGTCACCGCGCCCAGGAACGCCAGCGCGATGCCCTGCCGGGCGGGCCACATCCCGTTCAGCCGGAACCAGCCCGCCGCCGTGACGGCCTGGAGCAGGACGAGGGGTACGACGAGCGCGTACTCCCCGATCGCCGCCGCCCCGGACAGCAGCAGCCCGAGCCCCGCCGTGAGCGCGGCCGGCTGGATCCCGGGTTCGATGATCGGCGACCGCCCCTCGGCCCGCGCACGCTGAGCATCGGTGATCCGGGGATTACCGGTGATGGTGGGCGGCCCGTAGCCGGGAGCGGCTTCCTGGTCCTGGTCCCGGTCCTGGCCTTGGGCAGTCGTCCCGCCGGGGCGCGACGGGTGGGCGAGGCCACCGGCACCGGGCGCCGTGGAGGCGGAGTCGTACGCGGGATCGGCACCCCCGGTCCACTGGGCGGCCGGCGTCTCCGGCGGCAGGGGCTGACCCACGGCGCCGTACCCCTGATAAGCCTGCGGAGGCGAATACGCCGTGTCCGCCGCGGAAACCGGCGTCTGCGCCTGCGTCTCCCAGGTCTGCCCCTCCCACTGCTGGGTGTACTGCTGCCACTCGGGCGTCTGCTGCTGAGGCGGCTGGGCCCCCTGCTGCCGATACGGGTCGTACCCCTCGTACGGCGGCTCATAAGGCGGCTCGTACGGCGGCTCGTACGGCGGTTCATACGGCTGGTTGCTCATCGTCTCGCTCACCCTCCTGCGAACGGCGGGAGCACCTCGACCGTGCCGCCCTCGGCCAGCCGTACCGTCTCATGCCCGCGGGTCCCCACGGGGTCACCGTCGATGAGGAACGAGCATCGCCGCAGGACGCGGACGAGTTCTCCGGGGTGTCGCTCACGGGCCGCGTCGAGCGCCTCGGCGAGCGTGCTCGCGTCGTACGGCTCCTCGGCGACGCCTGCCGCGGCCTTGGCGGCGGCCCAGTAACGCACCGTGCCCTTTGCCATCTCGATCCTCAATCAGTGCGTGTGTGCAATGCCTGCACTCAGGGGATCCGGTGCATCAGCGGATCCTGTGAACACCGTCAGGCTAGCCCGCGTGCGCGACGGCCCAGTCCCCGATCCGGGCGAGCAGCTCGTCGTCGGCCGCGTTCTCGGCGTGGCCCATCCCGTGCTCCAGCCACAGTCCGGCATGGCCCCCGGAGGCCTCGGCCAGCATCTTCGGGTGGTCCACCGGGAAATAGCCGTCCTGGTCGCCGTGGACGATGAGCAGCGGGGTGGGCGCGATGAGCGGGACGGACTCGGCGGGAGAGGCGGGGACCGGGTCCCAGTCGCGGTGGTGGATCCGCGTCCGCAGGCCGTAGCGGCCCACGGCCCGACCCACGGGACGGGTCACCAGCCAGTGCAGGCGCCGCATGGGGGCCGTGCCCCGGTAGTACCAGCGGGCGGGCGCGCTCACCGAAACCACGGCGTCCGGATGCGCTTCCGTGCGCCCCTCGTGCTTCTGCGCCGGGTGCCCCGCATTCCGATGGATCGCGGCGTGCCGCAGCACCACCGAGCCGCCCATCGAGAAGCCGACCGTCGCGACCCGCGGGTGCCCCAGCTCGCGCGCCCACGCCACGGCGGCCGCCAGATCGTGCACCTCGCGGTCGCCGACCGTGGAACTGCCGCCGGAGGCCCCGTGACCACGGAAGGAGAAGGTGACCACGGCCGCGCTGCGCGCCAGGACGCCCGCCGCGCGGCGCACGTGCGGACGGTCCAGGTCGCCCGTGAAGCCGTGCGCGACGACGATCGCGAGGTCACCCGAAGGCGTCGTTCCGGGCTCGTACGCCGCATCGATCGTCACCCCGTCGACCGTACGGAGAAACCTCCGCGACGGGGTGCGCGGTGCTGTCTCAAGGTGTGGACTATTGAAAGATCGCGTCACATGACCTGCCGGACCTGAGCTCATGTGGGCTATTCTGCTGGGCAGAGGACTCGGGCAGCGAAGCCCCCGGGTCCTTTTGTGCTTTCGGAAGCGTTGTATACGAAGCGGGAAACCGCAGGTGTACGGGGCCCCGGACGCGACGCGGATCCCAGGGGCGCGGGAGCCGCACGTACAGAGCAGTGCCGCAAACGTCCTCGCAGGGACCGAGGAGGAACCAGACGTTATGGGCGAGCGAACCGTGCACGAACGTAGGACGACCCAGGCAGGTGGGGCGCGATGAGTTCTCTGCTGCTCCTGACCAATGCCCTTCAGCCGTCGACGGAGGTGCTTCCTGCCCTCGGCCTGCTGCTCCACAACGTGCGTGTGGCCCCCGCGGAGGGACCCGCACTCGTCGACACCCCCGGCGCCGACGTCATCCTCATCGACGGACGCCGTGATCTCCCCCAGGTCCGCAGCCTGTGTCAGCTGCTGCGCTCCACGGGCCCCGGCTGTCCCCTCATCCTCGTCGTCACCGAGGGCGGTCTCGCGGCCGTCACCGCCGACTGGGGCATCGACGACGTGCTGCTCGACACCGCCGGTCCGGCCGAGGTCGAGGCCCGGCTGCGGCTCGCCATGGGCCGCCAGCAGATCGTCAACGACGACTCCCCGATGGAGATCCGCAACGGCGATCTCTCCGTGGACGAGGCGACGTACAGCGCCAAGCTCAAGGGCCGGGTCCTCGACCTGACCTTCAAGGAGTTCGAGCTCCTCAAGTACCTCGCGCAGCACCCGGGCCGCGTCTTCACCCGCGCCCAGCTTCTCCAGGAGGTCTGGGGTTACGACTACTTCGGTGGCACGCGGACGGTCGACGTCCACGTACGACGGCTGCGCGCGAAGCTCGGACCGGAGCACGAGTCGCTCATCGGCACCGTGCGGAACGTCGGTTATCGATTCGTTACGCCTGAGAAGGTGGACCGCGCCGCGGACGAGGCGAGGGCCAAGGCGGCCCAGCCAAAGCCGGATGATGCGGACGAGACGGCGCACCTCGACGCCGTCGACGCCACGGAGGCCACAGCGGGGGCACAGGAAGCCGCCGTACGCCCTGCCCAGAGGTAGGTCCATCCGCGTAGACTCCGCGCGTGGCCAAGGTGACTAGGGATGATGTGGCACGGCTGGCGGGTACCTCCACCGCCGTCGTCAGCTATGTCATCAACAACGGACCGAGGCCGGTTGCCCCGGCCACGCGCGAGCGCGTTCTCGCCGCGATCAAGGAGCTGGGGTACCGGCCCGACCGGGTCGCCCAGGCCATGGCGTCGCGGCGGACCGAGCTCATAGGCCTGATCATTCCGGATGCGCGGCAGCCGTTCTTCGGCGAGATGGCGCACGCGGTCGAACAGGCCGCCGCCGAGCGCGGGAAAATGGTGCTCGTCGGCAACACCGACTACATCGCCGAGCGTGAGGTCCACTACCTGCGCGCCTTCCTCGGTATGCGCGTCTCCGGCCTGATCCTCGTCAGCCACGCGCTCAATGACAACGCCGCCGCGGAGATCGACGCCTGGGACGCCCGCGTGGTGCTGCTGCACGAGCGGCCCGAGGCGATCGACGACGTCGCAGTCGTCACCGACGACATAGGCGGCGCCCAGCTCGCCACCCGCCACCTCCTGGAGCACGGCTACGAGTACGTCGCCTGTCTCGGCGGTACGGCGGAGACCCCGGCTGTCGGCGACCCCGTCTCCGACCACGTCGAGGGCTGGCGGCGCGCGATGCAGGAAGCCGGGATCCCGACGGAGGGGCGCCTCTTCGAGGCCCCGTACAACCGCTACGACGCCTACCAGGTCGCCCTCGGGCTGCTCGCCGGCCCGGACCGGCCGCCGGCCATCTTCTGCTCCACGGACGACCAGGCGATCGGCCTGCTGCGCGCCGCTCGCGAGCTGCGCATCGATGTGCCCGGGGAGCTGGCCGTGGCCGGCTTCGACGACGTCAAGGAAGCCGCGCTGACGGACCCGCCGATGACGACGATCGCGTCGGACCGGTCGGCCATGGCCCGGGCGGCCGTGGATCTCGTCCTCGACGACGGTTTGCGGGTCGCCGGGTCGCGGCGTGAGCGGCTGAAGGTCTTCCCGTCCCGGCTGGTCGTGCGGCGGTCCTGCGGCTGCCAGTGAGCCGCGAGCCCGTTGTAACTGGTCGCGCCCGCGTGCGGCTGATCGCGCCCACGCGTAGGGCTGATCGCGCCCGCGCGGCGGAGCCCCGGATGCCACAGAACCCGCACCCCTGGCGGGGCGCGGGTTCTCTGCTTCCAGAACAGCGGGTTGTACGGGTCCAGGGCTTTTAGAACAGCAAGTTGTACTGGTTGAAGCCCGAGCCGAGGCTGATCCGTGAGCCGAAGAGGCTGCTGGACGCCTTGTTGGTGCCGGGGTAGAGCCAGAGCTTGCCGGCGGAGTCGCGGGTGATGACGTCGGCGATGCCGTCGCCGGTCACGTCGCCGTTGGACACGTACGAGGTGAAGTTCCAGCCCGTACGCGCCTGGATCCGTGCCGCGAACGGCGCCTTCTCCACCTGCGTGCCCTTGTAGAGGTAGAGGACGCCCGAGCTGTTGCGGACCAGCAGGTCGGCGCGGCCGTCGCCGGACAGGTCGCCGTGACCGAAGATCTTCACGTTCTTCCAGGCCTTGTCGACGACCTTGACGCGGCCGTAGAACTGGCCGTTGCCCTTGCCCGGGTAGAGGTAGACCGAGCCGTCGGCGTCCACCGCGACGAGGTCGGGGCGGGCGTCACCCGTCATGTCGCCCGGAACGGCATAGGACTTGTAGCCGCCCCACACCGAGCTGATCTGCGTCCACTCGTACGCACCGGAGCTGTGGTTCAGGTGGTTGCGGTACAGCTTGCCGTCGCCCTTGTCGCGGACGATCAGGTCCTGGTAGAAGTCCCGGTCCAGGTCGGCCTGGAGGCCCCAGCTGATGCCCTCCCAGCCGCTGCCCTGGTAGGCGCGTGCCGTGAGCGAGGTGCCCTTGCTGTCCTGTTCGAAGAGGCCCCCGGAGGGCGTGCGCTCCAGCAGGTCGGCCTTGCCGTCGAAGGTCAGGTCCGCGTCGTCGATGCGCGGCTGGGCCGCCCAGGTGTACGAGGTCACCTTGGTGAACACCGGGTAGGCGCCCTTGGCCGTGCAGCCCGCGACGCCCCACGAGACGATGCCGATGACCTTGTTGTTGGCGATCACCGGGCCGCCGGAGTCACCGTTGCAGGGGCTCTTGGTGCCCTCGTCCGTGCCGGTCGCCGGCGTGCCCGCGCAGAACATCGAGCCTTCGACGAAGTCGTCCTCACCGAGGACCGACCGCATCGCGGAGTCACAGGTGGCGTCGTCCCGCAGCGTCAGGTCGACCGTGCGCAGCCTGGCCGAAAGGTCGGCGCCGTCGGCACCGGAGGTCAGGCCCCAGCCGTAGACCGTGCCGGTCAGGCCCGCGGTGTACTGCGCGACGTCGCCCGCGGCCGACAGCCGCATCCACTTCTGCTCCAGCGGGCGGTCGAGGGTCAGGACCGCGATGTCGTTCTGGGTGGTCGTGGGGTTGTAGCGCGGGTGGTTCCACTGGCGGTAGACGCCCGCGACGGTGCCGGTGCTGCTGTCGTACAGGTCGGCGGTGCCCGCCAGCACGGCGCCGTTCTTCGCCCAGTCCAGGCCGGCCACGCAGTGCGCCGCCGTCAGGACCTTGTTCGGGGCGACGAGGGTGCCGCCGCAGAAGTAGCCCTCGTCGGTGGTGCTGTCGTAGTAGGCGAGCTGGACCATCCACGGCGCGGAGTCGATCGTCGTCTCGCTGCCGCCGATGATGAACGGAGTCTTCTTGGGGGTCGCGTCCGCGGTCGCCTGGTCCTTGGCGGCCTCGACGACCCGGCTGCGCAGCTCCTTGTCGGAGGTGGTCGGCTTCACCGGTGCCGACTGCTCGGCAACCGGCAGCGAGGGGCCGTCCGCCGCGGTCGCGGGCTGCGCCGCGAGGGCGCCGACGCAGGTCAGCGCCAGCGCCAGCGCGAGGGCGGCCGCGGGGAACGCCGTGACGGGGCGTCTCGGACGGCCGCGCAGGGCACGTATCACTCAGGGCTCCTGGGGTGGGTGCGTGTGGTGTCGTTTCATGTCGTGAGAGGCCCGAGAAGGGCGTGCGACGCACCCGCGCGAATCCATGCGGACACACATGCGGACAGACATGCGGACAGAAGTGACCACACAGCCGCTTGCATCGATTCAGGCGAACCGCGGAGCCCCCCTCCGGCGCGGAGATCGTAGGCCTCACGCGTCCCCGCGCACACGGCTTGCACAGCAGGCAGACAAGTATTCGTCCGCACCGTTCCCCACCATCACCCCGGCGCAACCCCCTGTTTCCCGGGCCCCAGCGCCCTTATATCGGGCATACGAGGTTCTGTCGGGCTTCTCAGGGGGCACTCAGGGAGCTCTCATGATCGCGGGACAAGCTTTTTCCATGACCGAGAGCTTCCGCCGCAGCGGCGAGTACCCCGAGGGCGACGACCACCAGTCCCCGTACCCCGAGCAGCAGCAGCACGCCTCCTCCCCCGTGAACCCCGAGTGGCCTCCCCCGCCGGCCTACGAGCCGGTCGCGCCGGTCGCCGTCGAGCCGGGCACCACCGTGTGGCCGGGCTCCGGTCAGGGTGGCGGCGGCAACGAGGGCCACGGCGGCGCGGGCTACGACAGCGGCTACGGCAGTGGCGGCGCGGGCCATGACGGCGGCGGATACGGCGGTGGTGGATACGGCGGTGGCGGATACGGCGGCGGTGGCTACGGCAGTGGCGGATACGCCGGCCACCCGGGCGCCCCCGAGTCGGCCGCGGCGAGCACCGCGGTCCTCATGGCCGAGCCGGTCCCCGCGCAGGACGCGCCCGCCGCCGCTCCGAAGAAGCGCGCGAAGGGCCCGCTGGCCCTGCTCGCCGCCGTGGCGATAGTCGCCGCCGCCATCGGAGGCGGTACGGCGTACGGCATCCAGGAGCTGACCGGCAGCGACACCGTCTCCTCCAGCAGCACCAGCACCAGCGTGGTGCCCACCAGCCAGAAGGGCACGGTCGCCGGGGTCGCCAAGGCGGTCAGCCCGAGCATCGTCGAGGTCAACGCGACCTCGAACGCGGGCTCGTCCACCGGCGCGGGCGTGATCATCACCTCCGGCGGCGAGATCGTCACCAACAACCACGTCATCTCGGGCGCCTCGTCGATCAAGGTGCAGCTGAGCAACGGCAAGTCGTACACCGCGCGGGTCGTCGGCACCGACAGCAAGAAGGACCTCGCCCTGATCAAGCTGGACAACGCGCCGTCCGGTCTGAAGGCCGCCACGCTCGGCAACTCCGACGGCGTCCAGGTCGGCGACCAGGTCGTCGCGATCGGCTCCCCCGAGGGCCTGACCGGCACCGTCACCAGCGGCATCGTCTCGGCCCTGAACCGCGACGTGACCGTCTCCACGGACGAGAGCCAGGGCCAGCAGCAACAGCAGGGCGGCAACGGCCAGTGGCCGTTCGAGTTCGGCGGCCGCCAGTTCAACGGCGACACCGGCTCGTCCACCACCACGTACAAGGCGCTCCAGACCGACGCCTCGCTGAACCCCGGCAACTCGGGCGGCGCGCTGATCGACATGAACGGCAACATCATCGGCATCAACTCCGCGATGTACTCGGCCGCTTCGGACTCGTCCTCGTCCTCGTCGAGCGCCGGCAGCGTCGGCCTCGGCTTCGCCATCCCGATCAACACCGTGAAGGCCGACCTGTCCGCACTGCGGGCCGGCGGCTCGAACTGACCCGAGATGACCTGAGCTCACCCCCGTGAGCCGACCTTGGAGGTCGACATGATCAAGCAGGTTCCGATGGCACGGTTCTCCCTCAGGCAGGTTTCCCACGCCGACGCCGGCGTGGACCCGGCCGGGCTCGGCATCGCCCTGGAGGTCGCCCGCGAACTGCACACGCCGACGCGGCCCCGGCCGCCGGAGGTGGCCGTGGTCCCGCAGCTGATGGGCCTGCGGATGTCCTCCGCGCACCCGCACCGCCGCAAGGTTCCGCTGAGCCGCCTCAGCAAGCTGCCCGGCTGAACCGGATCTTTCACTCGCCGACGCTTCACGAACCCGACCGGAAACGTGCGAGGCTGAAGACGTCAGCCCTCGTCCCACCGCACCCGAGGAACCCCGCCCATGAGCCCCGCCGATGGCGACCGTGACCCCCAGCGCATCCTGATCGTCGACGACGAGCCGGCCGTGCGCGAAGCCCTCCAGCGCAGCCTCGCCTTCGAGGGGTACGACACCGAGGTCGCGGTCGACGGTGCGGACGCCCTGGAGAAGGCGACGGCCTACCAGCCCGACCTGGTCGTCCTGGACATCCAGATGCCCCGGATGGACGGCCTGACCGCCGCCCGCCGGATGCGCGGCGCGGGCACGACCACGCCGATACTGATGCTGACGGCCCGGGACACGGTCGGCGACCGGGTCACCGGCCTGGACGCCGGCGCCGACGACTACCTCGTCAAGCCCTTCGAACTCGACGAGCTCTTCGCCCGGGTCCGGGCGCTGCTGCGGCGCAGTTCCTACGCGGCCGCGGCGGTCGGCACCCAGGAGGACGACGCGCTCGTCTTCGGCGACCTCCGCATGGACCTGGCCACCCGCGAGGTCACCCGGGCGGGCCGCCAGGTGGAGCTCACCCGTACCGAGTTCACCCTCCTGGAGATGTTCCTGGCCCACCCGCGCCAGGTCCTCACCCGCGAGCAGATCCTGAAGGCCGTCTGGGGCTTCGACTTCGAGCCCTCCTCCAACTCCCTCGACGTGTACGTCATGTACCTGCGCCGCAAGACCGAGGCGGGCGGCGAGCCGCGCCTCGTGCACACGGTGCGGGGTGTGGGATATGTGCTGCGGTCGGGTGGCGCGGAGTGATCAAGGTGGTACGCCGGTTCCGGTCCCTGCCGATCCGGACGCGATTGGCCCTGTTGGTCGCGGCGGCGGTGGCGTTCGGGGTGGCGGCGGTCTCGGTGACGTGTTGGTTCATCGTGCAGGGGAAGCTGTACCAGGAGATCAACAACAATCTCAAGGCGCAGAAGGGACCCGTGTCGTACGGGGCGGTCCAGCGCGCCGGCAACAACTGTGGCAAGGACCCGAAGAGCAGCACCGACAGTCCCCGCCGGTCCGAGTACTACTCCCAGGTGGTCCAGGCGAACGGCACCGTCTGCGCCTTCGACAACTCCGCGGGCACGGTGAAGGTCACCAGTAGCGACACGGACGTGGCCAAGTCCCCGAAGTTGGGCGTGGACACGCTCCGGAGCGGAACCGACAGCAACGGCGACGCCGTACGGGTGCTGACCATGCCGCTCGTCGTCAGCGACGGTCCGGTCAGCGGCCCGTCCGTCGTCCCGAACGCCGCCCTCGTCGTCGCTCTCCCGCTCAAGGGCACCCAGGCCACCCTCAACGACCTCGCCCTGCTCCTCCTTCTCGTCTCCGGCATCGGAGTGGTGGGCGCCGGAGCCGCGGGCCTGGCGGTCGCCCGGGCGGGCCTGCGTCCCGTCGACAAGCTCACCGAGGCCGTCGAGCACGTGGCCCGCACGGAAGACCTCTCCGTACGCATCCCGGTGGAGGAGGAGAGCGAAGACGAGATCGCCCGCCTCTCCCGCTCCTTCAACTCGATGACCGCCTCTTTGGCAAGCTCCCGTGAGCTCCAGCAACAGCTCATCGCCGACGCCGGTCACGAGCTCCGTACGCCGCTCACCTCCCTCCGTACGAACATCGAACTCCTCACCCGCAGTGAGGAGATGGGCCGCCCGATCCCCCCGGCGGACCGCAAGGCACTGCTCGTCTCGGTCACCGCGCAGATGACGGAACTGGCGTCGCTGATCGGCGACTTGCAGACGCTGTCGCGTTCGGACGCGGGGACGCCGACCGACCGGGTGCAGGTGATCGCGTTGCAGGACACCGTCGAGGCGGCCCTGCGCAGGGCGCGGCTGCGCGGGCCGGAGCTGACGATCACGGCGGACGTGCAGCCCTGGTTCGTACGGGCGGAACCGTCGGCTCTGGAGCGGGCGATCGTGAACATCCTGGACAACGCGGTGAAGTTCAGCCCCGAGGGCGGGACCATCGACGTGACGCTCAAGGAGGGCGAACTCACCGTCCGGGACCACGGCCCCGGTATCCCCTCCGACGAACTCCCGCACGTCTTCGACCGCTTCTGGCGCTCCCCGAGCGCCCGCGCCCTGCCGGGCTCCGGCCTGGGCCTGTCGATAGTGGCGCGGACGGTGCAGCAGGCGGGCGGCGAGGTGTCGCTGACTCCCGCCCTGGGCGGCGGCACGGTGGCGAGCATCCGCGTGCCGGGCGCCCCGACCCCTCCGCCCGAGGCGCCGTAGGGCCTCAGCGCGGACGCGGACCAGGAAGCCGTACCTCCGCGATCCTCATCAGCCGGGCGAGGAGGAGGTACGCCGACGCCATGGCGGCCGTCCCCGCGACGAGCGCGAGCGCCGTGGCCGGGGTGCCGGAGCCCAGTGCGGCGGCGGTGGCCCGGGCCGCGGCCCAGCCCAGCCCCGCGGCGACGGCCGAGGCGCACAGCAGCTTCCCGTACAGACGGCGCAGGCCTCCGTCGTCGAGACGGCCGCCGAGTCGGCTGCGCAGCAGCCGTGCGGTGATCAGGAGCCCGGCCAGGTACGACAGGGTGTACGCGGCCGCCATGCCGGTCACCGACCAGCGCGCGGGGAGCAGCAGGTGGCAGGCGGTGGCCAGCGCGATGTTCACCACGGCGATCCAGGCGGCCATGAAGAACGGGGTCCGGGTGTCCTCGAAGGCGTAGAAGCCGCGCAGCAGCAGGTACTGGGCGGAGAAGGGGATCAGGCCCAGGCCCAACGCCTGAAGCATGTACCCGGTCGGCTGCGCGGACGCGGCGTCCGCGGCGCCGTGGGCGAACAGCAGCGCCGCGATCCGCGGGCCCAGCGTGAGGAAGAGGAATCCGGCGGGCACGATGATCACGCCGGTGATCCGCAGGGCCCGGGCGAGATCCGCGCGCAGATCGGCGGTGCGGCCCTCCGAGACCGCCCTGCTCATGCGCGGCAGCAGCGCGGTCACCAGGGAGACGGTGACGATGGACTGCGGAAGCAGCCAGATGGTCTGGGCGTATGTGTAGGCGGTGTAGCCGACGCCGGCGTCCGGGAGTTCCGCGTCGGCGGCGTTGGCGTAGTTGGTGACCACGGCCAGGGCGACCTGGTTTACGAGCACGAAGAGCAAGGTCCACTTCGCGGCGTGGACGCTCTTGCCCAGACCGGTTCCGCGCCAGTCGAACCGAGGGCGGAACCGGAAGCCGGCCGCGCGCACGAAGGGGATCAGGGCGAGGGCCTGCACGGCTATGCCGGCCGTCGTACCGAGCCCCAGGAACCGCACCTGCGCCGTCGTGATGTCCTCGACCCGGTCCGGGACGGTCATCAGCCCCAGATAGACCCCGAACATGCCGATCAGAACGGCGTTGTTCAGCACCGGCGTCCACATCATCGCGCCGAACTTCTCGCGGGCGTTGAGGACTTGGCCCAGGATGCCGAACATTCCGTAGAAGAAGATCTGCGGCAGCAGGAACCGCGCGAAGACCACGGTCAGTTGGAAGGCCTGGTGGTGGTCCGGGGTGTCGCGCATGTACACGCCCACGATGTCCGGGGCCGCCCACACCGCCAGCGCCGTCCCCGCGCCCAGAACACACAGGACGAGCGTCACCAGGCGCTGCTCATAGGCCCGCCCGCCGTCCGGTTGCGTCACGCGGGCCCGCACCAGCTGGGGCACGAGCACGGCGTTGAGCGCGCCGCCGATCAGCAGGGTGTAGAGGCTCGTCGGCACCGTGTTCGCCGTGTTGTACGTACTGGCCAGCAGGCCGGTGCCCAACGCGGCGGCCTGCAGCACCTGCCGTACCAGTCCGGTCGCCCGCGACACCACGGTGCCCAGCGCCATCAACACCGACGAACGCGCCGGCCCGCCCCTTTCCGCCTCGGCCTTCGGGGCAGCATGGCGCCCCTTCGCCCGATCCCCCGCCGCGGTCCGCGTGCCCTCCACCATCCCGCAAACCTACGTCCTCAAGATCAGGCACTGCTCACTTTTGACGGCCTGCTCCGAATTTTCGACCGCCACCGCCGAAGGACGGATGGCGGCGGGCCGCGCCGGTCGGCCGGCAGGGCCCAGCCGCTCCGGCACCCCTCACCCGTCGCATCCCTCGCACCGCCCAGCCTCCCCACACCCCACTCCCAGGCCTGCCACAGCCTCCCGTTACACGTTGGAGTGATGGCGCGGAAGATCCTGTTGGCCGATGACGACGTGGCCGTACGTGAGGGGCTCGACCGGCTGCTCAGGTTCGAGGGGTACGAGACCGTCCTCGCCGGGGACGGCCGCGAGGCCCTCGCTCTCGTGGGCGGGGCGGACGGGTGGCCAGACCTGGTGCTGATGGACGTCACCATGCCCGGGCTCGACGGTCTGGCCGCCACCCGGCGGATCCGGGCCTCCGGGTCCACCGTCCCCATCCTCATGATCACCGGCCGGGACGCGGTCGGCGACCGTATCGTCGCGCTCGACAACGGCGCCGACGACTATCTGATGAAACCCTTCGCGAGCGAGGAACTCCTCGCGCGGGTACGGGCGTTGCTGCGCCGCAGCCCGCGACGGGAGCACGATCCGGACGGGTCCTCCGCCGGCGGCCGGCTCACCTTCGAGGACCTCGCCATGGACGTGCGCACCCGCACGGTCACCCGCGACGGCCATCCGCTCGACCTCACCAAGACCGAGCACGCGCTGCTGGAGTACCTGCTGCGGAACCCGGCCAAGGTGCTCAGCCGGGCCCAGATCCTCAAGGAGGTCTGGGGCTTCGACTTCGAGCCGACGTCCAACACGCTGGACGTGTACGTGATGTATCTGCGCCGGAAGACCGAGAGCCGGGGCGGACCCCGGCTCATCCACACCGTGCGGGGGCTGGGCTACACGCTCCGCGCCGCCGCGAGGTAGTCGAGTTCGAGTGCGGTCGTCGGCGTCGGCGTCGCGAGCCGCGCGTAGGCCCCGCCGTACGCCATCAGCTCGTCGTGCGTGCCGGCCTCCACCAGGCGTCCGCCGTCGACGACCAGGATGCGGTCGGCGTCGGGCGCCAGCGACAGATCGTGAGTGATCATGATGGTCGTACGGCCCGCCATCAGCCGGCGCAGCGGCTGCACCACGCGGCGCGCGGCGACCGAGTCGAGTCCGGTCGTGGGCTCGTCGAGGACGAGGACGGGGGCACCGCGCAGCATGGCGCGGGCGATGGCGATCCGCTGGAGCTGGCCGCCGGAGAGGGTGGCCGTGCCGGGCGCGATCTCGGTGTCGTACCCCTCGGGCAGCGCGCTGATGAACTCGTGCGCGACGGCGTCCCGGGCGGCCCGCTCGATCTCGGCCAGGGACGCGCCCGGCCGTCCGCACTCGATGTTCTCGCGGATCGTGCCGTGCAGGACGAGGGTCTCCTGGGGCAGCAGCGCGACGTTCTCGCGCAGGAACTCCAGGGATACGTCGGTCAGCGGGACGCCGTCGAGGCAGATCACGCCGGCCGTGGGGTCGTAGAAGCGGGTCAGGAGCTTGGAGAGGGTGGACTTTCCGGCACCGCTGGGTCCGGTGACGATGACGAGTTCGCCGGGGCCGGCCGTGAAGGTCACGTCGTGCAGGCAGTCGCGCTCGGCGCCCGGGTAGCGGAACGACATGCCGTGGAAGCTGACCCAGCCGCGTACGGGCCATCGCCGCACCGGCTCGGCGGGGTCCTGGACGGCGGGCTCGGTGTCCAGGACCTCCTGAAGCCGCTCGGCGCCCGCGGTGGCGGCGGTGAGGGTGAGCCCGAGCTGACCGAGGTTGCGGATCGGCGGGTAGAGATAGCCGAGGAAGGCGGCGAAGGCGAGCAACTGGCCGAGCGACATGCGGCCCTGCGAAATCTCCCAGGCGCCCAAGCCGATCACCGCGAGGACGCACACCGTCTCGACGACCTCGATGACCTGCTCGTACATCTCGCTCGCCCGCGCCCCGCGCACGGACGCCCGCATCCAGGCGCGCGCCTCCCGGTCGAGGCGCTTCTCCTCGGCGCGGCGGCGGTTGTACGCCTGCGTCAGGACCACGTTGCCGAGGGCCTCCTCGACGACGGAGGTGATCGCGCCGTCGGCGGCGCGCTCCTCCTGGGAGGCCGTCCTGATCCGCCCGGAGAAGCGGCGGGCGGCGACCAGGAAGAGCGGGGCGAGGACGAAGGTGACGAGGGCGAGGTCCCAGCGCAGCCAGAGGGCCGCGGCGGCGTAGAAGAGGGCCGAGAAGACGGCGGAGACGGTCCCGACCACCCCCGACACGACCATCTGTTCGATGGCCTCGACGTCGCCGGTGAGGCGTTCGACCAGGTCACCTCGGCGGTGCTGCTGAAAGAAGTGGGGAGGCAGATCCTGGACGTGCCGGAACACACCCGCGCGAAGCCGCAGCACGAATCTCTCGGCGGTCCACACGGCGAGGGAATTGCCGAGGTACCCGACGAGCGCACCGATCACGGCGACACCGAGCCAGGCTCCGGCCGGGCCCCAGAACGCGGAAAGCGACCCCACCTTCAAGGCGTGATCGGTCAGCTCGGCGAAGAGCAGGATCGACGCCGTCTCGGCGAGCGCCGCCACGACCACACAGCCGATGATCAGCACCAGCCACTTGCGGTCACCGCGCGTCAGCGGCCAGAAGCGCGCGAACGCTTCCTTCACTTCCCGCATGTCAACTCCCCTTCCACCGAGCCTCTTTGCCAGCCTCTTTGCCGACCTCTTCACCGGCCTTTTCACTGACCCTTCTGCCGGACCTTTCGCCGGCCTTTCGCCGGCCTTCCCTCGGCCCCGACATGGCCGAGGCGGGGCCGCCGGATCGATTCCGGGGCCCCGCCTCGCAGCAGCTACTAGCGGCCGTCGCGGCTCACCGGGCGCTTCTTCGGCGCGGGCTTGGCGGGCTTGTGCGCCTTCTTCGGAGCGGGAGCGGCCTTGTGCTGCTTCTTGACCGGGGCGATCTTGTGGAAGCTCATGGGGGTCTCCTTCTTCTCGGTGGGTGAATTCCCTTTGCCGTTTGCGTCGTTCGCTTTCGACAAGGCAAACACTACGGGACCCCGGGCCCGGAAATCGCCAATTCAGCTGAGACCTCAATGAATTACAGCTGAAAGAAATTCTTAGCGAGCGGACGGAACCAACCGCCCACTCACACAGAATTTATTACGGATCTCACCTGGAACTTACTGAGGGAATTGAGAGGTTAATTGAGCCGACCGGTGTTCTGTCAATGCCCGATCGTCAGGGCCGACCCCGTCATCCGAACCCGGATCCCGTCCTTCTCCACGCGTACGTCGCGCAGCCGCAGGTCGCCGTCCTTCGGATGCGGCAGGCGGAATCCCAAGGACAGTTGGTCCACGAGGACGGGACGGGTGAGCCGGGAGAGGCCGTCGAGGAGGGCCGGGTCCAGGCCGAAGCGCTTCAGGAGCGCCGGGTGGGCGATCGCCACGTCAAGGAGGTTCACGCGCATCGCCCGTCGCGCGAACGTCGCTGAGCCCGTCAGCGAGGCGAGCTTGGTGTCGTCGCGCAGCGCCTCACGCACCGCCGCGTCCGGCACCCCGAGGCGACGCACGATCGACGGGACGGAGAGCAGGGCCCGCGCCTTGGCGGTCTCCTTGCCGAGGCGCGCCACCGAACGCGGGGTGAGATGCAGGCCCTCCGAGGCACGGGCGCCCGGCCGGTACGTCGCCAAGTCGCCGATGTCCAGGCGCATTCCGTCGATCTGCGTCGAGATGCCGCGCTCACCGTCGCGGCCGATACGGGCGTCGGCCCGGAGTCTCAGATCGTGTCCGGCGACGGGCAGCGTGCCACGCGCCCGCACCCGGTCGTGGCCGTGCCCGGTGAACGTCACCTGAGACGCGCCGAGTTCACGGTTCAGGTCGTCGAAGGAGAGCAGCACCTCGCCGTGCAGCGCGGGGACATGGGCACCTCGTACGGTGGTGGGGTCGTCGCCGCTGTCGAGCCGTACATGCGTCGCCGTCGCCGACACCTCCGCCAGCGAGACCCGGTCGGCGGCCACGTCCGGCACGGTCACCTTCACGGAGTCCAACCGGTGGTCGGCGAGTTGGGTGAGGAACGGAAAGCCCCCGATCTCGACCTCGGGCGCGGCGGCCAGGTGCAGCTGGTCCTTGAGTTTGCCGGCCGCCTCGTGCTCGGCGTACAGCAGCGCCCAGCGGTCGGTGAGGGTGAGGAACGAGGCGAGGGACAGGACGAGAACGGCCGCCTTCACCGCGAACGGCAGTCCGGCCAGGCGTTTCCGGCGGCGGCGGCCGGCCCTGCGGTGGTTGGGCGGGGCCCAGTCCTCCTCCGGCACCGCTTCCGGCGCCTGGGCCGGTTCGTCCTCGTGGAGGAACTCCTCCAGCGGCCCGTCGTCCAGAGCGGCGAGCTCTTCGTAGGGGTTGGTATAGGGATGCGTTGTCATGCGGTGGGGGGTACGCATCGATCCATCCGACCATGCGTACCGCCCCTGTCCGCAACCGCTACCACCCGTATGCGATCTACCTCACGGCATTCCCGGTCGCTACTTCACGATCGTGATCCGGTCCGCCGCCGGCACCGGATACGGCGTGGCGGCCGAGGAGTTGGCCGTCAGGTAGGACTCGAAGGCCGCCAGGTCGTCGCCGCCGACGACGACGTTCGTGCCCTTGCCGAGTTCGGCGAATCCGTCGCCGCCGCCCGCGAGGAAGGAGTTCATCGCGACGCGGTAGGTGGCGGCGGGGTCGATCGCCGTGCCGTTGAGCTTGACGGAGCCGGTGACGACGCGAGCCGCGCCCGTCCTGGTCAGGTCCAGCGTGTACGTCAGGCCCTTCGACACCTGGAGGATCTTCGGCGCCGCCTCGTTCGCGCCGCTGACCTGCTGCTGAAGCGCCGTGAGCAGCTGCGCTCCGGTCAGGTCGACCAGGTTGACGGTGTTGGCGAAGGGCTGCACCGTGTAGGCCTCCCCGTAGGTCACCACGCCGTCGCCCTCGCCGCCGCTCGCCGGGTAGGTGAGCCCGGCGCGGATGCCGCCCGGGTTCATCACCGCGAGGTCGGCCTCGGGGTCCACGGACCTGGCGTACGCGAGTTGCGCGTCGGCGATCAGGTCGCCGAGCGGGGACTCGGTGCCGGCGTTGCCGATGTCGCCCGCGACATGGCCGATGGGGCGGGAGGCGACCGGTGCGGAGAGCGTCTTCCACTTGCTGATCAGGGCCGTCATGTCGGCGGCCTTCGCCACGTCACGGGTGACGACGTGGTTCGCGGACTTCACCGCCGTACGGGCGATGTCACCGGTCCAGCGGTCGTACGTCAGCGTCGTGTCGGTGTAGAGCCGGCCGAAGGAGGAGGCCGAGGTCACCATGCGGGGCTTGCCCGCCGGGTCCGGGACGGTGCATGCGTACGCCTGGTGGGTGTGGCCGGTGACCAGCGCGTCCACGGCCGGCGTGACGTTCTTGGCGATGTCGACGATCGGACCGGAGATGCCGTCACCGGCGCCGGGGCTGTCGCAGTCGTAGTTGTACGACTGCGACGCGGGCGCGCCGCCCTCGTGGATCAGGGCGACGATCGACTTCACACCCTGGCGCTGGAGCACCTTGGCGTACTTGTTGATCGTCTCGACCTCGTCGCCGAACTTCAGGCCCTTGACGCCGTCGGCGGAGACGATGTTCGGGGTGCCTTCGAGGGTGACGCCGATGAAGCCGACCTTGACGCCGTTCTTCTTCCACACCCAGTAGGGCTTGAGGATCGGCTTTCCGGTCTTCTCGTCGGTGACGTTCGCCGCGAGGTAGGGGAAGTCGGCGCCGGTGAACTTCTCGCTGTCGTCGTAACAGCCGTCCTTCGGGTGGCAGCCACCGTTCTGCAGGCGGGCCAGTTCCTTGGCGCCCTCGTCGAACTCGTGGTTGCCGACCGAGGTGACATCGAGGTCGAGCTTGTTCAGCGCGTCGATCGTCGGCTCGTCGTGGAAGAGGCCGGAGATCAGCGGGGAGGCGCCGACCATGTCACCGGCGGCGGCCGTGATCGAGTACGTGTTGCCCTTGCGGGCGTCGCGCAGATGCGTGGCGAGGTACTCGACGCCACCCGCGTCGATGGTCTTGGTGGTGCCGTCCGCCTCCTGCTCCGTGACCCGGCCCGAGGAGCCGGACGGCGGCTCCAGGTTGCCGTGCAGGTCGTTGAAGGACAGCAGTTGTACGTCCTGGTAGCGGCCGCTGCCCTGGTGGTGCAGGGGCGTCGCCTTGTCCTGACCCGCGCTGGCGGGCATCGCCGCGGCCAGCGCACCGACGGTGGCGAGGCCTGCGGCGGCGGCGAGGATGCGATGGGTACGTCTGTGCCGGGGCGTCTGCGGCATGGTTCCCCCCTGTAGGAGCTGTAGGAGTTGTGCGAGCTGTGCGAGCTGTGCGGGACGACTGTGGGGCGGCGGTGGCTGCCGTGTGGCTTTGCCCGCACTTTAGATTCAACGCGCGTAGCGCAACAGGGGGTCGGGGGTTACCAGTTGGTTGCCGCCGAGGGCACTTCGCCATGAAACGGGCAGGCCTTACCCTCGTAGCCATGACCAGCGACGACACCGCACCGCCCGCCTACTCCCGCTCCATCGAGACCTACACCGCGCTCTCCCCGGGCCAGGCCGAGGACGTGCTCCGGCTGCTCGCGGAGGCCGCCCGGGCCGACGGGCAGCAGGCGGTGTCCGAGCAGGGGCGGCTGCAGCTCAAGGGCGGGGCCCGGGAGGGCGTACGGCATCTGCTGCTGACCGTCGGCGACCAGCTGCTGGGGTACGCGCAGCTGGAGGACACCGACCCGGTGGAGGCCCCGGCCGCCGAGCTGGTCGTGCACCCGGCGTACCGCGGGCACGGGCACGGGCGGGCGCTGGGCTCGGCGCTGCTCGGCGAGTCCGGGAAGCGGCTGCGGGTGTGGGCGCACGGCGGGCACTCGGCCGCCCGGCACCTCGCGCAGGTTCTCGGACTCACGCTCTTCCGCGAACTGCGTCAGATGCGGCGGCCGTTGGCGGGCCTCGACCTGCCCGAACCGAAACTCCCGGACGGTGTCTCCGTCCGCGCCTTCGTACCGGGGCGGGACGACACGGCCTGGCTGGCGGTGAACGCCGAGGCCTTCGCCCACCATCCCGAGCAGGGCTCCCTCACCCAGCGCGACCTGGACGACCGGATGGCCGAACCGTGGTTCGACCCGTCCGGGTTCTTCCTCGCCTTCCGCGACGGCCGGCTCGTCGGCTTCCACTGGACCAAGGTCCACGCGGAGGAGCAGCTCGGCGAGGTGTACGTCCTCGGGGTCCGCCCCGGCGCCCAGGGGGGCGGCCTCGGCAAGGCCCTCACCACCATCGGCCTGCGCCACCTCGCCGCGCAGGGCCTGCCCACCGCGATGCTCTACGTCGACGCCGACAACAAGGCGGCGGTGACCGTGTACGAGCGGCTCGGCTTCTTCACCCACGAGACGGACCTGATGTACCGGACGGAGTCCTGACCGCAGCACGTACCGGACGGAGTCCTGACAGCAGCATGTACCGGACGGAGTCCTGACCGCAGCATGTACCGGACGGAGTCCTGACCGCAGCCCGGCGGGGGTCGAGTCAGCGGTGAGCGACGGTGGTTGCCCGTCGCCGCCGCAGGGGTTCCGCCACGGAGAACGCCCCCGCCACCGCCGCCACGACCAGGAGCCCGGCCCACCGTTGGTGGGCGCCGTCCCAGCGCGGGTCGGACGCCGCCACGACGAGCGTCCACCGCTCGGGCGGCAGCAGCGGCGCGGCGACCGCGACGGGCAGCAGTCCCGCCGTCACCGCGGCGCCCGGTTCGGTCACGTCCGTGCACCGCACGGCCACCGTCGCCGCCGCCAGGGCGAGGACGGCGATGGCGGCCGCCTCCAGGGTGACCGCGCCCACCGGGGGCCGTGCCTGCTCCGGTACGAGGAGCAGGGCGGCCGTCCACCACACCGCCGCGAACGGGGCGACGAGCGCCACCCGCAGACCGACACGCACCGGACGCCGGGTCGGCACCGCCGCGGTGGTGTGCCGGGCCGGGTCGTCCAGCAGGAAGGCCAGGCCCAGACCGAAGGCGAGCGCGGCGGCCCGCAGGAGGTTGAGGCACAGCCACGCGTCGGGCGGGGCGGACAGCAGTCGCGGGGTCCCGGCGAGCAGCAGGCCCAGGGCACTGGCGGTCGCGAGGGGGCGCCGGGGCAGGGAGCGCCACACGGGCGGCAGAAGGGCGCGGACGACGGCGGAACCGGTGCCCCTGCCCGGGGCTGCGGGACCGGTGCCCCTGCCCGGGGCTGTGCCGGCCGTGGCTACTCCCCGCACGAGTCGCCGCCCGATGCCCGCTCGTGCCCGGCCGGAACCCCCAGCAGCTGGGCGACCCGTGCCGTGGACGTCTTGGGAGAGGTGAGTTCGGTCCAGTGGGCCTTCACCTTGGCGGTGACGCTGTAGCGCGGCTTGTGCAGCAACTCTCGTACGATCGCGGTCTGTCGGGCGGTCATGGAGAGGGAGTTCGTGGCCGCCAGGACGAAGGCGGAACCCTCGGTGCTGTCGTCGAGCCGGACGTTGCGGAACGCGGTCATCGGGTCGGACTCCGCGCCGAGGGCCAGCCACATGATCGTCACCATGCGCGCGTCGCAGACCTCGCCGCCGGACTTCTCGTCGCCCGTCACCAGGACCGACGCCACACCGACGGCGAACTCGGGGATCCGGTTGCCGCCCCAACGGGTGGTGACCGTCACCGTGCCCGGCGTGGTCGACGGCTCGAGCGCGGCGTCGTCGATCAGCCCGTAGCGGGCGTCGACCCGCTGCCGTACGGTCAGCCGCTCGCCCCCGGCGGCGCCGCCCGCGAGCGACTGGACACGGCCGACGACCGAGGCCCAGTCGTCGGTCAGGCCGGTCCATTCGGGGTAGGCGCAGTACGTCGACCTGCCGTGCGCGACGCAGGACCGCACCTTCTCCGGGCCGGCGGACGCCTTCGCGCGGGCCGCGGCGAGCGCGGCCGAGTCGCCCGGCGACTGCCCGGCGACGCCGGCGGCCGTCGCGGCGAGGGCGAGCGCGGTGACCGCCCCGACGGCGCGCGTACGACCGCCGCCGACCAGCACCGCGACACCGGCCAGGAACACCACGAGGCCCGTCAGATACAGCGCGTGCCAGGCGGCCGGGCGGCCCAGCAGGTCGGAGGGGAAGGGGTCGGCCCCGTCCTCGGAGACGACCGGGAACAGCCAGTGCGTCCAGTGCGCGCCGTTCGTGGCCGTGGACGCGAGGGCGGTGAGGACATAGGCGCCGACCACGGCGAGCGGAGCCGCGAACCCGGAGGGGATCAGCCGCGCGAGCAGGACACCGCAGACGCCGGACAGCAGGACCACCAGCGGGCCCACAGCCAGTTCGGCGGGCGAGCCGTGGCCGACCGCGCCCGGCTTCAGCGCCGCCCAGGTGAACGGGAAGAGGACGACCAGCGCGGTGATCGCGGCGAACGGCACCACCGACAGCGCGTGCGCCACCGTACGCCGCCACGGCTCCATGACCAGCACGTCGAAGTGCTGGTCGGTGCCCCGCTTTCGGGAGCGCAGCACGGTGCGGTTGACGCAGACGAGCAGGGCGATGGCGAGGAGCACGGGCCCGGTCTGGGTGGACCGGTCGACGTCCTGGAGGACCGGATAGTCGTCCATGCCCTCCCGGCCGTTGAACACCTTCCAGCCGGTGTAGCCGACGTACACCACGAGGAAGACGCACACCGGTATGTGGAGCAGGAGTTGGCGCGCCTCGAAGCGGGCGAGGGCGAGGACGGCGGCCGTCCTGGACTGCTCGGTCGGCCTGGACTGCTCGGTTGTCCTGGGTTGCTCAGCCGTCAAGGACAGCTCGGCCGTCGTGGACTGCTCGGCCGTCGTGGACTGCTCGGTCGGCCTGGTTGGTGCGGGCGGCTCCACCCCCGTGGGCGTCGCCCGCACGACGGTGCCGGTTCGGGTGTTCGCGCCGGGGTTCGTGCCGGGGTTCGTGCCCGAGGAGGTGTCTGGGGTGGTGTCTGGAGTGGTGTCTGGAGTGGTGCTCATGCGGCCACCTCCGCCGGCTCGCCGTCCAGCGTCAGCAAGTAGCCGTCCTCCAGGGTCGGTTCGACGAGGGCGGCGCCCGGGGGCGGGTCACCGACGTTGCGGAAGGAGCCCGTGCCCGTACGCCATCCGGCGCGCGCGCCCGGATCCCGTTCGGTGCTGCTCCACACCCGTCCGGCCGCCCGGGCGGTCAGCTCGGCGGGCGTGCCCTCGAAGCGGACGCCTCCACGGGCCATGACGATCACCCGGTGGCAGAGCATCGCGACATCCTCGGTCTGGTGGGTGGAGAGGAGGACCGTCCGCCCTTCACCCGCCTGGGCGATCAACTCCCGGAACCGCATGCGCTGTTCGGGGTCGAGTCCGACGGTGGGCTCGTCGAGGACGAGGAAACCGGGGTCGCCGACGAGCGCGGCCGCCAGCGCGACCCGCTGGCGCATCCCGCCGGACAGCCTCTTGATGCGCTTGCCCCGTACGTCGGACAGGTCGACGGCCTCCAGCACGCGCCGCACCTCCCGGTGCCGGGCGGTACGGTCCGTCAGCTCCTTCAGGATCGCCACATAGTCGACGAACTCGAAGGCCGAGAAGTCCGGGTGGAAGCCGGGCGTCTGCGGCAGATAGCCCAGCGTCCGCCGCACATCCAGGCGGCCGGCCGCCGTGCCCGGGTCGTGCCCGAGCACCGTGAAGGCCCCGCGGTCGGAGGGTACGGCGGTCGCGAGGACCCGCAACAGGGTGGTTTTCCCGGCCCCGTTGGGCCCGAGCAGCCCGGTGACGCCCTCGGTCAGCCGCAGCGAGACGTCATCGAGAGCGACGGTCGCGCCGTAGCGGAGGGTGAGGCCGGAGGCGGAGACAGTGGGGGTCATACGTGCGGTACTCCTGTCGCGGGGGTGGGGACGGGCAGGGGCGGCGGTCATGCGGCACCCCTGTCGGAGAAGTCGGTGAAGGCGACGGGGACGCGCGAGGCGTCGAACCGGTCCCGTGCGAGATAGAGCAGCCCGGCGGCGAGCGCCGCGACCGCGCCGGCGACGCCCTGGCCGGCCGCCGTGAACGGCGCGAGCGTCCCGTGGCCCTCGCTCGCCGCCCGCGCCGCCACCAGCAGCGTGATCCACCCGCCGCCGACCAGGCAGGGCGCGAGGACCGGGCCCAGCCGGGCGGTCAGGGCGAGCCCGGTCCCGGTCAGGGCGAGCGCGGGCAGCAGCCAGGCCAGGGCGCGCAGACCGTACGACGGGAGCGCCAGCGTCGCCAGCCCGTTCAGGCCCAGGCCGACGGCCAGCACCGCGATCGTGCGGATCATCAGCAGCCGGAAGCCGTGCGTCGGTGAGACCACCGCCATCTCGTACGTCGGGTCGAGCGCGGGTCCGTACGACAGCGCGACCCCGGCGAGCGGGAGCAGCGGGGCGAGCGCGAGGAACAGCGTGGGCGAGGACGCGGCCCGCATCGTGTTGGCCGCCAGCACGGTCATCAGGAGGACGACGGTGACCGCCCCCAGCCAGGAGCGGCGCAGTACGGGGGTGGCGGCCAGCAGCCGGGCGGTGTGGTCGGCGACGCCGACCCGCACCAGCAGCGACTCGACCCGGCCCGGGCGCGGGGCGTCGAGTTCGGCGTCGAGCCGTTCCCATCCGGCGTCCAGCGCGACCGGGTCGCCGACCGAGGCCAGCGTCTCGCGGCACCGTGCGCACGCGGCGAGGTGGGTGTCGGCGGACCAGAGCCGGGGCGGGGTCAACTCGCCTTGGGCGTAGGCCCGGAGGTCGGCCTCGTCCACGTGCCACTGGCTGCCGGCGGCGGCCGGAGCAGCGGTTTCCGCCCCCTCCGCCCCTGCCCCTTCCCGTCCCTTGGGAGCTCCGTCCCCAGACCCCCGTGCCTCACACGGCGGAGGGGCTGAGCTGTCCGCCGGAGGAACTGAATTCGTGTCGTCGCTCATGCCAGTGCCTCCCGCAGTTGCTTGCGGGCCCGTAGGGCCCGTGTCTTGACCGTGCCCGGCGGGATGCCGAGCAGGACGGCCGCCTCGCGGGTACTGAGCCCGTCGATCACCGTGGCCTGGAGCACCGCCCGCAGTTCGGGCGAGAGCCTGGTCAGGGCGCCCGCCAGGTCGCCGTGTTCGACCCCGGCCAGTACGCGTTCCTCGGCGGAGGCCTCGTCGCGGTGGCGGAGGCGGGCCAGCGCCTGCCGCAGCCGGCCGCGCGCGCCGTCGCCGCGCAGGGTGTCGATCAGCCGGCGCGAGCCGATGCGCCACAGCCAGCCGGCCGCGTCGCCCTCCTCGCGGTAGCGGGCGGTCCCGCGCCACACGGCGAGGAACGTCTCCTGCACGACGTCGTCGACGACCCCGGCGTCCGCGCACCGGCCGCGCAGCCGCGCGGTCAGCCACGGCGCGTACCGCCGGTACAGCTCCTCGAAGGCCCGACGGTCCCCGTCCGCCGCGATGGCCCGCAGCAGCTCCCCGTCGCTTCTCGTTTCCCTCACAACCCCTCATCGGACGAGACCGGCCGATCGGTTCACGGCCCCGCCGGAAGATCTCGCTCTTGACTCCGCACACCATCTTGCACCACCCTTTCACTACTCAATTAGTGAAAGGGTGGTTGTTCCGAGTGGTCGAATACCGCATCGACCGGCACAGCGGCGTGGCCACCTACGTCCAGATCGTCCAGCAGACCAAACAGGCGCTGCGTCTGGGGATGCTGGAGCCCGGCGACAAGCTGCCCACGGCCCGCGAGGTCGTCGAGGCCACCGCCATCAACCCGAACACCGTCCTGAAGGCCTATCGCGAGCTGGAGCGCGAGGGACTGGTCGAGGCGCGACGGGGCCTCGGCACCTTCGTGCGCAAAGGGCTGAGCACCACCCCGGCCGACTCGCCCCTGCGCACCGAACTCGACGCCTGGGCCGAGCGCGCCCGCGAGGCCGGGCTCGACCGCGACGACGTGGCCGCACTCTTCACCGCCGTACTCGAAACGCACTTCGGGACGCACACCGAACCGACGCCCTCCGAACCGACGCGCACCGAACCGACGCACACCGACACGCACTTGCAGGGAGACCCTTCATGACGACCGACACCGCCATAGAGGCCGCCGCACTCGGCAAACGCTTCGGCCGGCGGGGAGGGTGGGCGCTGCGGGACTGCGCCTTCCGGCTGCCCGCCGGGCGGGTCTGCGCGGTCGTGGGGCCCAACGGCGCGGGCAAGTCCACCCTCCTCGCCCTCGCCGCCGGGCTGCTGGCCCCGACCGAGGGCGCGATCGCCGTCCTGGGAGGACTGCCGGGCGCGGCACGCGAGCGGGTCGGGTTCGTCGCCCAGGACAAGCCGCTGTACCGGCGGATCACGGTCGCCGAGACGCTGCGCATGGGCGCCGACCTCAACACCGACCGCTGGGACGCGGCCACCGCCGAGCGCATCGTGGCCGGCGGCGACCTCGACCCGAAGTCCCGGATCCGCTCGCTCTCCGGCGGCCAGCGCACCCGCGTGGCGCTCGCCCTCGCCCTGGCCAAGCGGCCCGAACTGCTGCTCCTGGACGAGCCGATGGCCGACCTGGACCCGCTGGCCCGCCACGAGATGATGGGCGTCCTCATGGCGCAGGCCGCCCAGTACGGCACCACGATCGTGATGTCCTCGCACGTGGTCGCCGAGTTGGAGGACTCCTGCGACCATCTGCTGCTGATCGGCGGCGGCCGGGTCCGCCTCGCGGGCGAGATCGACGACCTGCTGGCCGCCCACACGCGCGTATCCGCGTCCGCGCAGTCGGTCCTCGACCCGCACACCGTCGTCGAGTCCCGCACCACCGGCCGCCAGCTCACCGCGCTGATCCGCCCGGCCGGCCCGCTCCCCGGCGACTGGCGGTCCGATCCGCCCACGCTGGAGGAGCTCGTCCTCTCCTATCTGCGCAACCCCCAGGCATCCATGACCGACAAGAAGCGGGAGACCGTCGCGTGAGCGCCCTCGCCACCCCCGCGCCCCCGGCCACCGGACGCCCGGCCGGCCGGCCGAGCCCGGTCCGCTGGCTGCTGCGTCTGCACCGACCGGACCTGCTCGCCTGGGCGGGACTCGTGATCGTCCTCGGCACCGCCCTGTTCTGCGTCGGCGGCCCGCTCACCGACGCCTCGGCGCACGCCTGGCGGCAGATCGACGCCTGCCGGACGGCGAACTGCGGGTACGACCAGGCCGCGATCCTGCGCTACAAGGACTGGTACGGGTACACGACCTACGCCGTCCTCGCCGTCCCGTTCCTGGTCGCCGCCTGGTCGGGCGCCACGCTGACCAGCCGCGAACTGGAGAACGGCACCGCTCACCTGGTCTGGACCCAGTCGGTCGCCCCGATCCGCTGGCTGGCCGCCAAGCTCGCCGTCCCGGCCGCGCTGATCACCGTGGGAACCGGTCTGCTGGCGCTGCTGCACCACTGGGCGTGGTCGACGGGCCAGGGCCGTATCGACACCGCCAAGCGGTGGTACGACACCGGGACCTTCGCCGCCAACGGCACCGTCCCCGTCGCCCTCGCCCTGGCGGGCCTGGCGATCGGCGCGCTCATCGGCCTGGTGCTGCCCAACTCCCTCGCCGCGCTCGTCGGCTCGGTGTTCGCCACCGGCGGCCTGTGGGGTGCCCTCAGCACGGCCACACCCCACCTCTGGCCCACCGTCACCAAGGTCGCCGCCCTCAAGCGCGACGGCCCCTCGGGCTCGGGCATCAGCGTCTCCCAGGGCCTCCTCACCTCCAGCGGCGAGCGCATCGCCGACGCGTACTGCGGCAGCGGCACCTACGCGAGCTGCCAGGCCGCCTACGACAAGCTCGACGCCGTCAGCTTCTACAACGACTACCACCCCCAGTCCCACTACTGGCCCCTCCAACTGACCGCGAGCGCCCTCGTCCTCGCCGTCACCGCCGCCCTGACGGTGGCCGCGTTCCGCCTCCTCAAGCGCACCACCGGAGCGACCGACGGCGGCAAGGCGGCCACCCCATGACCGGCCTGGCGCGCACGATGCTGCGGCTGCACCGCCCGGCCCTGATCGTGTGGGGCGTCTTCGTGGCGGCCGCGCTCGTCTGCCTGGTCCGGCTGACCGAGATCACCGCGGGCGCCGCGCGCGCGGAAGCGGCGTCGTGCCCCGCCCACCAGGGCTTCTGCGGCTCCATGTGGGCGACCCTCGACTACAGCGAGCCGATGGGCTGGGTCAGCACCTGCGTGTACTACAGCTTCTGGGTCGTCGCCGCCTGGGCGGGCGGCGCGCTGATCGGAGGTGAACTGGAGTCCGGCACCGCACGGCTCGCCTGGACCCAGGGCGTCTCCCCCGCCCGTTGGCTGGCCGCCAAGCTCACCGTGCCCGCACTGGCGATCGCCCTCGGCGGCGCGCTCTTCATACCGGTCTACCGCTGGGCCTGGTCGGCGAACCGGGACCTGATGGGCGACGACTGGACCTTCGCCGACGTGTTCGCCGACCGTGGCCCGGCCGTGGTGGCGTACGGCCTGTGCGCCCTCGCGGTCGGCGCGCTCACCGCGCTCGTGCTGCGCCGCTCGCTGCCCGCCATGGGGGTCTCGGTCGCCGTGATGGTGGTGCTCAACCAGTTCCTGGAACGGCACCGCGAGGACTTCTGGCCCGCGGTGACCCGCACGTCGACCAAGGCGTTCGAGGTGTCCGACAGCGTGTGGCAGGTCGAGAACGGCACCGTCACCCGCGGGCACCGCGTCGAGGGCCTCGACCACACGGCGTGCCACGGCTCCCCCGGCGAGATCAAGCGCTGCCTCGACGCCATGGGCATCGACGGCTACTACGCCATCTATCACCCCCGGTCCCACTTCTGGCCCATGAACCTGGTGGAGACCGGCATCCTCCTCGCCGTCGCCGCCCTCGCCACCGTCCTCGCGTTCCGCCTGCTCAAGCGCCATACGGGCGCGGCAGCCGGCCACCAGGAGCTCACGGTTTGACCGCCCTCGCCACCCCCGCCGCCCTCTGGCTGCCGCGCCGCCGCACCGCGGCGACCATCGGGTTCCGCCGCCGCATCCCGTAAGACCGTCACGGGGCTCCGAAGCCGTACGCGCCCCACGGGGGTGGGCGCGTACCCGGCTCCCGGCGGCCGCCGGACGGGATCCCCGTGCGTGTGGACGTCCGGGAGCCGCCCCCCGATATCCCGCACGTCATGTCGTCTTAACCATCGATTCAGACGACCTTGCGACGCTCGACCAATGCAGCCCGCCGTGCCCGAGCCTTCGCCTCCGCCGGAGAACGAGTCCTCCCCGACGACGGGGAGTGAGGCCACGCCAGCGATCCGGAACGGGAATTTCCGGACCGCCGCGCTGCCGCTCGCCCTCTCCGACGCGCCGGTCTCGCCCCTGGCGCGGAAGAATGGGTCCATGAACCAGCCCAGCGCCCAGGCACCGGTCCAGCACCCGCAGCCGTCCGTCGGCTCCATAGCCGCTCACCGCCCGCACACCGTGTCGGCGGCGGTCTCCGATCTCGAGCCCGACATCGACGCGGACCTCGACGCGTACGAGGACACGGTGCAGGACGGCATCACGCTGCCGCAGGGCCGTTTCCTGGACCGGGAGCGCAGCTGGCTGGCGTTCAACGAGCGGGTTCTCGAGCTCGCCGAGGACCCGAACACGCCGCTCCTGGAGCGCGCCAACTTCCTGGCGATCTTCGCCAGCAACCTGGACGAGTTCTTCATGGTCCGGGTGGCGGGCCTGAAGCGCCGTATCGCGACCGGCGTGGCCACCAAGTCCGCCTCCGGGCTGCAGCCCCGCGAGGTCCTGGAGATGATCTGGGCCCGTTCGCGCGAGCTCATGGCCCGGCACGCCGCCTGCTACCAGGAGGACGTCGCCCCCGCGCTCGCGGAGGAGGGCATCCACCTGGTCCGCTGGAGCGAGCTGACCGAGAAGGAGCAGGCCCGCCTCTTCACGCTCTTCCGGCACCAGATCTTCCCGGTCCTGACCCCGCTGGCGGTCGACCCCGCGCACCCCTTCCCGTACATCTCGGGGCTCTCGCTCAATCTCGCCGTCGTGGTCCGCAACCCCGTCTCCGGCCACCGGCACTTCGCGCGCGTCAAGGTCCCGCCGCTGCTCTCCCGCTTCCTGGAGGCCTCCCCGAACCGCTACGTCCCCATCGAGGACGTGATCGCGGCCCACCTGGAGGAGCTCTTCCCGGGCATGGAGGTGTTGGAGCACCACACCTTCCGCCTCACCCGGAACGAGGACCTGGAGGTCGAGGAGGACGACGCCGAGAACCTGCTCCAGGCGCTGGAGAAGGAACTCATGCGGCGCCGCTTCGGACCGCCGGTGCGCCTGGAGGTCGAGGAGTCCATCGACCGGTACGTCCTCGATCTCCTCGTACGCGAGTTGAAGATCTCCGAGGCCGAGGTGTACCCGCTGCCGGGTCCCCTGGACCTCACCGGCCTCTTCGGCATCGGCGCCCTCGACCGGCCCGAACTGAAGTACCCGAAGTTCATCGCGGGCACCCACCGCGACCTCGCGGAGGTCGAGTCGGCGTCCGCGCCCGACATCTTCGCCGCCCTGCGCGAGCGCGACGTCCTGCTGCACCACCCGTACGACTCCTTCTCCACCTCGGTGCAGGCGTTCCTGGAGCAGGCCGCGTCCGACCCGGACGTGCTCGCCATCAAGCAGACCCTGTACCGGACCTCGGGCGACTCGCCGATCGTGGACGCGCTGATAGACGCGGCCGAGTCCGGCAAGCAGGTCCTGGTGCTGGTCGAGATCAAGGCACGCTTCGACGAGCAGGCCAACATCAAGTGGGCCCGCAAGCTGGAGGAGTCCGGCTGCCATGTCGTATACGGCCTGGTCGGTCTGAAGACGCACTGCAAGCTGTCGCTCGTCGTACGGCAGGAGGGCGACACCCTGCGCCGCTACTCCCACGTCGGCACGGGCAACTACCACCCCAAGACGGCCCGGCTCTATGAGGACCTGGGGCTGCTGACCGCGGACCCGCAGGTCGGCGCGGACCTCTCCGACCTCTTCAACCGGCTCTCCGGCTACTCGCGCCGCGAGACCTACCGCCGGCTCCTGGTCGCCCCCAAGTCGCTGCGCGACGGCCTGATCTCGCGCATCGACAAGGAAGTCCAGCACCACAAGTCCGGACGCCCCGCCTTCGTCCGCATCAAGGTCAACTCGATGGTGGACGAGGCGATCATCGACGCGCTGTACCGCGCGTCGCAGGCCGGCGTACCCGTCGACGTCTGGGTGCGCGGCATCTGCGCGGTGCGCCCGGGCGTCACCGGCCTGTCCGAAAACATACGGGTCCGCTCCATCCTCGGCCGCTTCCTCGAACACTCCCGGGTCTTCGCCTTCGGCAACGGCGGCGAACCCGAGGTGTGGATCGGCAGCGCCGACATGATGCACCGCAACCTCGACCGGCGGATCGAAGCGCTGGTCAGGGTCACCGACCCGGCTCATCGCGCCGCGCTCAACCGGCTCCTCGAGACCGGCATGTCCGACACCACCGCCTCCTGGCACCTGGGCCCCGACGGCGAGTGGACGCGGCACGCGACCGACGCGGATGGCCAGCCCCTGCGGAACGTCCAGGAGATGCTCATAGACGCCCGGAGGCGCCGGCGTGGCACAGCAGCACCTTGATCCCCCCACCGACCCCACGACCGGGCCCTCCCCCACCGGTGATGCCCTCGCGGGCTATCTGCGGGCCCAGGCCACGGAGTTCCTCCGTTCGCTGCGCCAGCACCGGGAGGCCGGCGGCGACGGGGGTCCCGCAGGCCGAGCGAAGTCGAGAGTGGGGGACAACGGCTCGGAGGGGTCCGTCGACGCGGCGCGCGCCCTGCGCCGCTCGGCCCGCCGCATCAGCGGCAGCCTCCACACCTTCCGGCCGCTCCTCGACCCGGACTGGTCGGAGGCCATCCGCCCGGAACTGGCCTGGCTGTCCGGCACGTTGGCCCGCGAACACGCGTACGCGGCCCGGCTCGAGCGTCTGCTGAGCGCGCTGAACCGCCTGTCGGGTATGGCAGCCCTTCCGGTGCAGACCGCCTCCGCCGTGGGCGGCCGATCCGCCGGGGCGATGGGAGTCCCCCCTGAACCCGAGCTCGTCGGAGGTTCTCGGGGGAGGGTGGGCACGGCGGAACCGGTCAACTCCGGACCCCGCACCCAGCCCACCGGCAACCTGACGGTGGGCGCCGCCAAAGCGGGCGCCCTCCTCGACCGCCAGCTGACCCTGGCCCGCACGAGGGCCCACTCGGCGGCACTCCAGGCCCTGGGTTCCTCCCGCTTCCACGCGGTCGCCGACCGCGTGGCGGTCCTCGCCAGCGAGGTGCCGCTGACCCCGGCGGCGTACACGACCGACCCACGCCCCCTGGCCGCCGCCGCCGAGGACCGCCTCACCGACGCCGTCGCCGCACTGCCGCTGCTCACCGCGGGCCACCCCTACAACGCGGAGGCCCTCGTGCACGGCCTCTCCGCGGACACCGCGCCCCAGCCGCAGGACGCCCCCTGGCACCAGGTCCGCCTGCTGCTGCGGCTGCACCGCTACGCCCGCGAGGTCCTGTACGGCGAGGAGTGCCCCGTCGACGGACGGCTCCTCGCCGCGGGTCAGGCCCTCAACCTCCACCGGGACGCGGCGGAGGCGGCGTCGGCAGCGGCGTCGGCGGCGCGCACCCCGCGGATCGCCCCGGCGACGGCGTACGCGCTCGGCGTGCTCCACGCCGACCAGCGGCACGAGGTGGAGGCGGCCAGGTTCGCGTTCCAGCAGGCATGGCAGAAGACGGCGGTACGCACCACCTGAGCGACTTCTGACGGAGGGCCCGTGACGGACGACGAGGGAGACACCATGGCCGACGACACCATCAAGGCGGCGGGCTGCGTCCTGTGGCGCCGCTCCCCGTTCGACGGCGAGGTGGAGATCTGCCTCGTCCACCGCCCGAAGTACGACGACTGGTCGCACCCGAAGGGCAAGCTGAAGCGGGGCGAGGACGCCCTGGTGGGCGCGGTGCGCGAGGTCGAGGAGGAGACGGGGTACGTCGCCGTCCCGGGCGCCGCGCTCCCCTCCCTGCGCTACGCCGTCGACGGCCGCCCCAAGGAGGTCCGCTACTGGGCGGCCGAGGCGACGGACGGACACTTCACGCCCAACCGCGAGGTCGACCGCATCCTCTGGCTCTCCCCCACCGCCGCCCGCAACCGGCTGACCCAGCTCAGGGACCGCAACCTGGTGGACGCCCTTTTGAGCACATTTCACCTAGCCTGATCAGGAACCGCGTCCCCAGGGACGCGGGACCGCGACATCACAAGGCCGCGCCACCGTGCGGCTCCGGCGCGTGGGCGCGCCCGCCCACCGGGGACGCCCGGCCACGGAGAGCACTCACCCGCCGGGGGCGCTCAGCCACCGAGGGCGCCCGCCCGCCAGGGGCGCTCACACACCGAGGGCGCTCGGCCACCGAGGGCGCTCAGCCACCCACAACCCGCGCGTAACCACCGCCTCACTCGTCCGTCACTTCACGGCCCGAGCCAATGGAATGCCCTCGTGTCCTCGACGTAAGCGTTCCGTGACCTCACCGCACCGACCGCAGGGGTTCACCCCCCGTTCACTTACGGCCATCGGCGCCTTCACCTGTTCTGCCTAATTTCGGCCTTACACGGTGCGGAGCGCGTCCTCGGATGTTCTCCGCGTTACAGACCGTGTCACCAACCGCGTTACACAGACTTCGCACGCCGCCACCAGACGGCGGCTCCTGGAAGGAACTCCCGAAAGTGAAGCTTCAGCGCATGAACCGGCGGGCCCTCACCCTCGGTGCTCTCGCCGTCTCCGGCGCCCTGGCCCTCACGGCGTGCGGCTCTGACGACAACGGCGGCAAGAGCAGCGGCAACGCCTCGTCGTCCGCGAACGCGAGCTCGATCAAGTGTGACAACGCCAAGGGTCAGCTGCTCGCCGATGGCTCGTCCGCGCAGAAGAACGCGATCGACGCGTGGGTGAAGAACTTCAGCACCGCCTGCTCCGGCGTCCAGATCAACTACAAGGGCGGCGGCTCCGGCGCCGGCGTCACCGCGTTCACCCAGGGCACCGTCGCCTTCGCCGGTTCCGACTCCGCGCTGAAGCCCGAAGAGGTCACCGCCTCCAAGAAGATCTGCACGGGCGGCGGCCAGGGCATCGACCTCCCGATGGTCGGCGGCCCGATCGCCCTCGGCTACAACGTCCCGGGTGTGGACAACCTGGTCCTGGACGCGCCGACCCTCGCCAAGATCTTCGACAGCAAGATCACCAAGTGGAACGACCCGGCGATCGCCGCGCTGAACAAGTCCGCCAAGCTGCCCGACCTCAAGATCCAGGCGTTCCACCGCTCGGACGAGTCCGGCACCACGGACAACTTCACCAAGTACCTGATCGCCGCCACCCCGGACAACTGGAAGTACTCCGGCGGCAAGGCCTGGCAGGCCAAGGGCGGCCAGTCCGCTCCGCAGTCCGCGGGTGTGGCCCAGCAGGTCAAGCAGACCGCCGGCGCCATCGGCTACTTCGAGCTGTCGTACGTGAGCGACGGCATCAAGGCGGTCAGCATCGACACGGGCGCCTCCGCCCCCGTCGCGCCCAGCACCGACAGCGCCACCAAGGCCATCGCCGACGCCAAGGTCGTCGGCACCGGCAAGGACCTGTCCCTCAAGCTGAACTACGCGACCAAGGCCGAGGGCGCCTACCCGATCACCCTGGTCACGTACGAGATCGTCTGCGACAAGGGCAACAAGGCGGACAGCCTCGCCGCCACCAAGGCGTTCCTGACCTACATCGCGTCCGAGGACGGCCAGAACGTTCTGGGCGGCATCAAGTACGCGCCGATGCCCGCTGAGATCATCACCAAGGTTCGCAGCACCATCGCGAGCATCAGCTGACCTGAGAGTGCGGCCGGGCCCCGCTCAGGGGTCCGGCCGCATCGTCCGGTGCACCGCCGCCAGGTGCCGCACGTCGCGTGTGACACCGCAGACCGGAGAACCCGATGGACATATCGACACAGCACACCGCAGCCCCTCCCCCAGCCCCCCGGTCGACCGTGACCGAGCAGAAGCGCGCGTCCCGCGGCACCACCCGACCCGGTGACCGGATCTTCCTCGGTCTCTCCCGCGGCTCGGGCATCCTCCTGTTGGTGATCATGGCCGCCATCGCGGTCTTCCTCACCTACCGTGCCTCCCTCGCCATCGGCAGGGACCACGGCAACTTCCTCACCACCTTCGAGTGGAACACCAACCTCAACCCGCCGGTCTTCGGCATCGCCGTCCTGGCCTTCGGCACGGTGGTCTCCTCGATCATCGCCATGGTCCTCGCGGTCCCGATCGCGGTCGCCATCGCGCTCTTCATCACGCACTACTCCCCGCGCAAGCTGGGCGGCACCATCGCGTACGTGATCGACCTGCTCGCCGCCGTGCCGTCCATCGTGTACGGCCTGTGGGGCGCACTCGTCCTCGTACCGCACATGAACGGCCTCTTCGGCTGGCTCAACTCCTACTTCGGCTGGACCGGGATCTTCTCCTGGGACGGCGGCGCCCCCCGCTCGATGCTCACCGTCGGCATCCTGCTCGCGATCATGATCCTTCCGATCATCACCAACGTGAGCCGCGAGGTCTTCCGCCAGGTCCCGCAGACGCATGAGGAAGCGGCCCTCGCCCTCGGCGCCACGCGCTGGGAGGTCGTCCGCATGTCGGTGCTGCCCTTCGGCCGCTCCGGCGTCATCTCCGCCTCGATGCTGGGCCTCGGCCGCGCGCTCGGCGAGACGATGGCCGTCGCGACCGTCCTGTCGCCGGACTTCCTGATCCACGGCAGCCTGCTCAACCCGGGCGGCGGCACCTTCGCCCAGAACATCGCCAGCAAGTTCAGCGAGGCGACGGCGGACGGCCGTGACGCGCTCATCGCATCCGGTCTGATCCTGTTCGTCATCACCCTGCTGGTCAACGGCGCGGCCCGCCTCATCATCGCCCGCCGCAAGGAGTACTCGGGGGCCAACGCATGAGCACCGCACCCATCGCCGACAAGCGCCCCAGCCCCCTGCGCGGCGCCAGCCTGCCGAAGTGGTCGCCCTGGGCGATCGCCGCGGGCGCGATCGTCCTCGCCTTGGCCATCGGGCTGCTCGGCGGTCTGCACAGCAAGATCCAGTGGGGTCTGATCGCCGCGATCCTCTTCGTCCTCGGTACGTACGGCATCGCCGCGCGCGTCGAGGGCCGCCGCCAGGCCAAGGACCGGGTCGCGACCAGCCTCGTCTGGGTCGCCTTCCTGATCGCCGTGGTGCCGCTCGTCTCCCTGCTCTGGACGACGATCAAGCGCGGTGTGAAGGTCCTCGACGTCTACTTCCTGAGCCACTCGATGGGTGTGGTCGCCGACTCCGAGCCGGGCGGCGGTATCTACCACGCCATCATCGGCAGCCTGGAGCAGGTGGGTCTGGCCACCATCATCGGTGCCCCGATCGGTGTGCTCACCGCGATCTACCTGGTGGAGTACGGGCGCGGCCACCTCGCCCGGGCCGTCACCTTCTTCGTCGACGTGATGACCGGTATCCCGTCGATCGTCGCCGGTCTGTTCATCCTCAGCCTCATGCTGATCTTCGACATGCAGCCCTTCGGCTTCGCCGGTTCGCTCGCCCTGGCCATCCTGATGATGCCGGTCGTGGTCCGCTCCACCGAGGAGATGCTCAAGCTCGTACCGAACGAGCTGCGTGAGGCATCCTTGGCACTGGGCGTGCCCAAGTGGCGCACCATCCTGAAGGTCGTCCTGCCGACCTCCATCGGCGGCATCACCACCGGCATCATGCTGGCGGTCGCCCGTATCGCCGGCGAGACCGCACCGGTGCTGCTGCTGGTGTTCGGCAACCGGTTCATCAACAACAACCCCTTCGAGGGTGCGCAGTCGTCGCTGCCGCTGTACATCTACCAGCAGTACGCGAACAGCGCGGGTGCCAACGCGGCGTACGACCGAGCCTGGGCGGCGTCGCTCACGCTGATCGCCTTCGTGATGATCCTCAACCTCGGGGCTCGCGGCATCGCCCGCTGGAAGGCCCCGAAGACCGGTCGCTGACGCGGCCTCCTCAGCGACCGATCTGAATCTCTGGAAGTGAAGCAGTCATGGCCAAGCGAATCGACGTAAGCGGACTCACCGCCTACTACGGCGCACACAAGGCGATCGAAGACATCTCGATGACGGTCGAGCCCCGCTCGGTGACGGCCTTCATCGGCCCCTCCGGCTGCGGCAAGTCGACCTTTCTGCGCACCCTCAACCGCATGCACGAGGTCACCCCCGGTGGCCGCGTCGAGGGCAAGGTGCTCCTGGACGACGAGGACCTGTACGGCAGCGGGATCGACCCCGTCGCCGTGCGCCGCACGATCGGCATGGTCTTCCAGCGCCCCAACCCCTTCCCCACCATGTCGATCTTCGACAACGTGGCGGCGGGCCTGCGCCTGAACGGCTCGTACAAGAAGTCCGAGCTCAGCGACGTCGTCGAGAAGTCCCTCAAGGGCGCGAACCTCTGGAACGAGGTGAAGGACCGCCTGAACAAGCCCGGCTCCGGCCTGTCCGGCGGCCAGCAGCAGCGTCTGTGCATCGCGCGGGCGATCGCGGTCGAGCCCCAGGTACTCCTCATGGACGAGCCCTGCTCCGCGCTGGACCCGATCTCCACCCTCGCCATCGAGGACCTGATCGGTGAGCTCAAGGAGCGCTTCACGATCGTCATCGTGACGCACAACATGCAGCAGGCCGCCCGCGTCTCCGACCGCACCGCGTTCTTCAACCTGGCCGCGGTCGGCCAGCCCGGCAAGCTCATCGAGATCGACGACACCGAGCGCATCTTCTCCAACCCGTCGGTCCAGGCCACGGAGGACTACATCTCCGGCCGCTTCGGCTAGGCCACCCATACCCCTCGCGGTGCTGCATGGCGGTGCCACCGCGAGGACGAGAAGGGCCCGCCCCTGGCTCCCGGGGGCGGGCCCGCTCGTTTTGCCCGTTTTTTTCAGAGGTACGGGGAACTGCGCAGTCTTTGGCGGGGGTTGCCCAGGGGCGCGGGGAACTGCGCAGTCTTTGGCGGGGGTCCGGGGGCGGCAGCCCCCGGATACGGGAAGGGCAGGGGCGGAGGGGGCGAGAACCCCGTGGGGACGCCCCCGCCCCTGCACCGCCCCGCCTACAGAACCGCCAGATTCACGACCCAGAAGCTCGCCGCAGCCACCAGCGCGGCCGCCGGCATGGTGATGAACCACCCCAGCACGATGTTCTTGGCGACGCCCCACCGCACCGCGTTCACCCGCTTCGTCGCCCCGACACCCATGATCGCCGAAGTGATGACATGCGTCGTCGAGATCGGCGCCTTGAACAGGAACGCCGTGGCGAACATGATCGACGCCCCCGTCGTCTCCGCCGCGAACCCCTGTGGCGGATCAAGCTCGATGATCTTCCGCCCCAGGGTCCGCATGATCCGCCACCCACCCGCGTACGTCCCCAGCGACAGCATCACGGCACAGATGATCTTCACCCACACCGGGATCGGATCGTCCGACTTCTGGACGTCGCCGATGACGAGTGCCATCACCACGACACCCATCGTCTTCTGGGCGTCCTGAAGACCGTGCCCGAGCGCCATCCCCGCCGCGGACACCGTCTGCGCGATACGGAACCCCCGCTTGGCCTTGTGCGGATTGGCCCGCCGGAACAGCCACATGATCGCGCACATGACCAGATAGCCGACGACCAGGCCGACGACCGGCGACAGGAACATCGGGATGATGACCTTGTCCACGACCCCGGACCACAGCACCTTCGTACCGCCCGCGAGCGCGGCCCCCACCAGCCCCCCGAACAACGCGTGCGAGGAGGACGACGGAAGCCCGAAGTACCAGGTGACCAGGTTCCAGGCGATCGCCCCGACGAGCGCGGCGAAGAGGATTCCCATCCCCTTCGACCCTTCGGGCGTCGCGATCAGCCCCTTGCTGACGGTGTTCGCCACCCCGCTCCCGAGGAAGGCACCGGCGAGGTTCATCACCGCGGCCATCGCGAGCGCCGCCCGCGGGGTCAGCGCCCGCGTGGACACGGACGTGGCGATGGCGTTCGCCGAGTCGTGGAAGCCGTTCGTATACGTGAATCCGAGCGCGACCAGAATGGTCACGACCAGCGCAAAGGTGTCCATGAAGGGGTCAGGACTCCTTGACGGCGATGGTCTCCACCGTGTTCGCCACGTGCTCGAACGCGTCGGCCGCTTCCTCCAGCACATCCACGATCTGCTTGAGCTTCAGCACGTCCATGGCGTCGTACTTGCCGTTGAAGAGGTGAGCGAGCAGCTTGCGGTGGATCTGGTCGGCCTGGTTCTCCAGCCGGTTGACCTCGATCCAGTACTCGGTGAGGTTGTCCATGGTCCGCAGGTTCGGCATGGCCTCGGCGGTCAGCTCGGCCGCGCGCGCCAGCACCTCGATCTGCTGCTCCACGCCCTTGGGCAGCTCCTCGACCTGATACAGCACGACCAGGTCGACGGCCTCCTCCATGAAGTCCATGATGTCGTCGAGGGACGAGGCCAGGTTGTAGATGTCCTCACGGTCGAACGGCGTGATGAAGGAGGAGTTCAACTGGTGGAAGATCGCGTGCGTGGCGTCGTCGCCGGCGTGTTCCGCGGCCCGCATACGCTCTGCGATCTCGGCCCGGCCGGCGGTGTCCGCCCCGAGCAGTTCCATCAGGAGCTTCGAGCCCGTGACGATGTTGTCCGCGGACGCGGAGAACATGTCGTAGAAGCTCGTCTCCCTGGGGGTCAGACGAAAGCGCACGTGGGGTCCTCGGGGTGCTTCGGTTCGGTCAGGCTGATGCTAGGCGCATCATCCGGCCACGGCTAATGGGCCGTCCCCCAGTGTCGCCCATCAGGAACAGTGATCAGCACGGGGTCCGGTCCCGCCGCCGGGCAAGGGCCCTATACCCAGCAAAGTTCGATACCATATACCCACTAGGGGTATATGTAAGTGGTGTTTCAGACAGGCTCGCCGACCGCACCGGACCGGTTCAGCACACACGGCACACACAACAGATCCAGCAGATCCAGCAGGAGGAACGCGATGACGACCACCGAGGCCGGATCGACGGCACCCTCCGGCGGGTCCGAAGAGGTTCAGCAGTCGCAGCAGCCGGGACGGCCAGGTCAGTCAGGTCAGTCAGGTCAGTCAGGTCAGTCACAGGAGATCGTGACCGACATCGTGACCGACCACGACCGCGGTATCCACGGCTACCACCAGCAGAAGGCCGAGCACCTCAAGCGCCTGCGCCGCATCGAGGGCCAGATCCGCGGCCTGCAGCGGATGGTCGACGAGGACGTCTACTGCATCGACATACTCACCCAGGTCTCGGCCTCCACGAAGGCCCTGCAGTCCTTCGCCCTCCAGCTCCTCGAGGAGCACCTGCGGCACTGCGTCGCGGACGCGGCCCTCAAGGGCGGCGACGAGATCGACGCGAAGGTGGAGGAAGCGACGAAGGCGATCGGCCGGCTGCTCCGCACCTGAGACCGTTCCACGGACCGGGGAACCGGACCCACCGGCGTCTCCGCGGCGTCTTCGGGGGCGGCCGTCCCCAGGGGCCCACTCGGCCTCCTCGACCCCCTCGCCCCTAGTGCGACCTACTCGCCGGCACCTTGGTCATGAACACGCTCTTCGGCCACTTTCAGCACCTCGTCGATGCTCTCCAGACTGAGCCGGTCCTCGTCGGCCGCCGAGGCCGCGATGATCAGGTCGCCGCACAGCTCGATCTCGGCGAGGGCCACGTGGTCCTGAACTGCCGTACCGCCGACCGGAGCCACGTGCATTCACCTCTTCCTGCCGTCACCGACTTCCTAGAGTAGGGAGCGCCCTACACACCGCGCATGGCACGGAAGGGCCATTTCCGGCCCCTCCCGGGAACCTAGTGCTCCGCTCCGGCCACACCCCTGAAGCTACTACTCCACTCTTCCGCTATTCCGCGATCTTCCCGGCGAAGATGTCCCCGGATTCCGGAAGGCGTACGTCGGCCGGGACTCCGAAGTCGTACAGCAGCGTCGTCGAGGCGACCGCGACGGTGCCCTTCTGCAGCCCGTTGACGAAGCTGAACCGGTGGCGGACCTTGCGCAGCCGTCCCTGGTCGTCGAGGTAGGCGTCGAACGGCACCTCGGCGGTGGCGAACCCTTTCGCCGCCGCCTTCAGCGCCTCCCGCTGCCCCTTCGAGGCGCCCTCCGCGGCGACGTTCAGATCGGCGGTCCCGCGATAGTGCCGCACCGGGGTCCCGGCCACCTCGGTCCTGCCCACATACGTCACCGTCCGCGCCCCGCGCAGCAGTTCGGCCGCCGCGTACGGGTCGGTGGCGCCGCCCGTGACCAGGTTCCCGTCGGAGAGACCGGCCGTGTCGACGCGGACCCACTTGTCTGCGGGGACGCCGGCGCCGCGGTTCTTCATGAAGAGGGCGCCCGGGGCGAGGAGTTCGGTGATCGGCCGGTGCTCGGCGGTGCCGGCCGGGTCCTGCGGCAGCAGCACCTTCAGCTGCCCCATCTGGTTCTTGAAGTCGTACACGCCCTCGCCGCGGATGGTGACGCGCGTCCCGCCGGTGGCCATCTCCATGGACGTACGGGCCTTCGCGGTGCCCGCGCGCTCCAGCGCGGCGGCGGCCCGGTGCAGCACCTCGACGGAGTCGGTGGCGGCGCGGGCGTCCTCGGCGGCGGCCCCGCCACCGGAACACCCCGTGGCACCGACCATCAGCCCCGCCACCACGGCTGCGACGACCGCCCGGCCGACCCGTCCTTCCGCCTGCGCCACCATCGCCTGCCGACCCCCAGCCGGTCCGTCCCGGGCCCTCCCTGTCGTTCCGGTTAACGACGAGTAGGGGCGGTCGTCACGCGGTGGCATCCCGTTCACTTGCCTTGGGTAACGTTGTCAGGGTGGCAGAGCAGGACGAGACCAACTCCTCCCCCGAACACCGGACCACGACGACCGAACAGGGCCGCTTCTGCGTAGCCCGCTGCGCCTGCGGCTGGCGCGGCCCGGCCCGTAGAGCCCGCAGCCTCGCCCGCGCGGACGCGCAGGCCCACTTCAGCCCGCCCGGCATGTGAGGCCCGTCCGGCATGTGAGCCCGTCCGGCGTTTGAGGACGAGGCCGTCCAGGCCGAAGCGGGGGTCTGGGGGCGGCAGCCCCCGGGGGCCAAGGGACGGGTAGGGGCGGAGGGGGCGAGAACCGCCCTACAGCGCCTGCGGAAACGTGAAGAAACGATTCGGGTCGTACTGGTGCTTCAGCGCCGTAAGACGCGTGGCCGCGTCGCCGTAGTACGCCTTGCGCCAGTCGGTGAGGCTCGCGTCCGTGTAGTTCTGATAGGCGGCACCCGACGCGTACCGGGACATCGCGTTGTGCGCCCCGGTCAGCCAGGACTGGGCGGCGCTGCCGGAGGTGCCCGCCCGCCAGGAGGCGATGTACTGGGCGAGCATGCGCGAGCGCCGGTGCACGAACGCCGTCGACGTGGGAGCCACACGGTTGACGGCGCCGCCCAGCGCCGTGAGCGCGACACTGCCCGCCCCGCCCCGGACCGACGACATCTGGTTGAGGAGCGTCTGGATACCGGCCGTGGAGATCGAGCGGTCGAAGAAGTCCGAGCGGGCCGCGTAGGTCTCCCGCCCGAGGGCGCCCGACGGTGAGCGGCCCGGCGTCGAGCCCGGCAGGTGGCACTGGGCGTCCGTCGAGAAGGACGAGCAGCCCGCGTACACCTCCATCGAGTCCTTGTACGAGCGCTTCTTGAGCGAGACGCTGCGCGCGGGAGCGCCGATCTTGTCGGCGAGGCGGTCCACGGCGTTCTGGAGTTCGCTGTAGGTGCCGAGGGAGAACGCCGCGATGGACACGGTGGGAGTGCCGCCCGCCGCGTTCGCGAGGTGGCAGGAGGACCAGATCTCGTCCGGCTGGTCCGGGCCCCACTCCTGCCAGGCCTTCACCACGGCGGCGGCCCTGGCCCACGGCCAGGTCATGTACGCCGAGACGGCCTGCGGCGCGGGGTGGGTTTTGAAGCGCAGCTCGGTGACGACGCCGAAGTTGCCGTTGCCGGCCCCGCGCAGGGCCCAGAAGAGGTCCTTGTTCTCACCGGCGTTCGCGACGAGCTGCTTGCCGTCCGCGGTGATCAGCGTCGCCTGGGTGAGGCTGTCGCAGGTCAGCCCGTACGCCCGGGAGACGACGCCGTGGCCGCCGCCGAGAGTCAGTCCGGAGACGCCGACGGTCGGGCAGGAACCGGCCGGTATCGTCACGCCCTTCGCGGCGAGGGCGCGGTAGACGTCGATCAGTTTCGATCCCGCTCCGACGACCGCCTCGTTCGCGGATGCCCGGATCTTGTTCAGCTTGGAGACGTCGATGACCAGGCGGCCGTCGCCGGAGGACCAACCGGCGTACGAGTGGCCGCCGTTTCGGATCGACACCTTGATGCCGTGGGCGCGGGCATAGTCCATGGTGGTGCGGATGTCGTCGGCGTGGGCTATGTACGCGACGGCGCTGGGCTTCAGGTTGTCGAAGCGCGTGTTGTACAGCTGGTGGGCGGCCGGCCAGCTGTGGTCGCCGGGGCGGACCAGTGCGCCGTCGAGCTCCCTGGCCAGAGCGGTCCAGTTGGCTGCGGCACGGGCGCCGGCGGTGGCCGTGCGTATGGACGTGCCGGTGGTCGCGTCCGTCACGGCCGCCGATGACGTGGCGGCCTTCGACGACGCCGTGCCGCCTCCGTCGCACGCGGCCGTCGTCGCCGCCGCGAGTGCGGCGGTCGCTCCGCCGATGAACATACGCCGTTGCATGTGCGCCTCCCGTGGGTTCCGTGGAACGAGACGGGCCCCCGATCTCAGGGGTTCCCAGGGAATGCCACAGAACCGCTACAGCATGGCGCATGGCTCTCCCAGCCCGTCCGGCGGCTGAGGACGAGGCCGTTCAGGCCGAAGCGGGGGTCTGGGGGCGGCAGCCCCCAGGACCTAGGGCTGAGGGCGGCAGCCCCCCAGGTAGGGGACGGGCAGGGGCGGAGGGGGGCGAAACCCCCCGAGCCCAGCCTCCCGGACCGCGGCCCCCAGCCACCTACGCAGCCAGATCCCGCTCCTCAGGCAGCTCGGCCCGGGCGCCGGGAATCAGCGCGCCCTCCCCGGAGGGCACCCGCGCGCGGATCAGCCACCCCGCCCGCGGCGCCCGCTCCACGGCCTTCATGACAGGCGTCAGCAGCGCCATCGCGAGCGGGGACAGCAGCAGAGCGACCGCCGTGCCGAGGGCGAACCCGCCGACGACGTCCGTCGGGTAGTGCACGCCCATGTACACCCGGCAGAAGCCTTCGAGCAGCGCGAGCCCTATTCCGACGAACCCGAACTTCCGGTTGGCGACGAACAGCCCGACGGCCATTGCCATGGTGAGCGTCGCGTGATCGCTGACGAAGGAGAAGTCGGACTTGCCGGACACAAGAACGTCCAGCCCCTGGTGATCGACGAAGGGGCGGGGTCTCTCCACGAAACCCCGTATCGGCATGTTCACCAGCACCGCGATACCGGCCGCCAGCGGCGCCCACACCAGCGCGGCCACCGAGGACGCGGCGTCGCCGTCGCCCCGCCGCCGCACGGTCCACCAGCACCACAGCACCAGCAGGACCATGGCGAGCAGCAGCCCGTACTCACCGACGAATTCCATGCCCCGGTCGAACCAGTGGGGCGCGGCCTTGGCCAGGCCGTTGATGTCATAGAGCAGGTCGACGTCGGGGTTCGAACCGGATTCGGCGAGTCCAGCCATGGTGCTGCGGCCCCTTCGTCGTCTTGCCTGCGAGCGCAGCCCTTCGTGCGCCGCTCGATCCACCCCCGTGGTCGTAGAACCGCTAGAACCGGAACCGTTGGAACCGCCAGAACCGCGTCATAGATCAGTGCTACGTCAAAAGGAACGCACAGTCCCCTCTACTACGTTCCACCCTCCACTGAATGATCACGCAGACGTTATCGAAGAGAGACACATCGCCGCAGCTCAGGGGGTGGGTTCAGGCGCCTTCACACGGAGGTGGGCAACGCTTTCGCGCCATCTTCGGTCACCCGGGTGGCGCCGAAGTAGTCGGGGGTGTCGACGGGGTCGAAGCGGATGACGGCGCCCGACCGCGGCGCGTCGATCATGTAGCCGCCACCGACATAGATCCCCACGTGCCGAATGGTCTGCGAATTGGTGAGGTCGTCCGAGAAGAAGACCAGATCTCCCGGCAGCAACTCGGACCGCTTCGGGTGCGGCCCGGCGTTGTACTGGTCATTGGCGACCCGCGGAAGCCGGACCCCCACACTCTCGTACGCGGCCTTCGTCAGCCCCGAGCAGTCGAAACGTCCGCCCTGGTCAGCGGTGCCGTTGCCGCCCCACAGGTAGGGCGTGCCGAGCTTCTTCTGGGCGTACGTGATCGCCGCCGCGGCCTGCTTCGAGGGGTCCACCCGGGTCACCGGCGCGGCGAAACTCTTCTCCAGCGTCGTGATCGTCTTCACGTAGTTCCGGGTCTCCTTGTACGGCGGCACGCCCCCGTACTTGATGACCGCGTAGGCCCCCGCGTTATAGGCGGCGAGCATGTTCTCCGTGACGTTCCCCGGCGCGTTCTTCACGTAGGAGGCGAGCTGGCAGTCGTACGAAGCGGCCGACGGAATCGCGTCATTCGGATCCCATACGTCGCGGTCGCCGTCCCCGTCGCCGTCCACGCCGTGCGTGGCCCAGGTCCCCGGAATGAACTGCGCTATTCCCTCGGCTTTCGCCGGACTCTTCGCATTCGGATTGAATCCGCTCTCCTGGTACAGCTGCGCGGCCAGCAGCGCCGGGCTGATGGCGTCACACAGATTGCCCCACTTCTGTACGAGCGTCTGGTACGCGGCCGGTACGGCACCCTTGGCGAGCGCGCGGGAGCCTCCGCCGACCCCGTTCGCGAGGTTCCCCGCGACCAAGTAGACGCCGACGACGAGCAGCATCATGAAGCTGATCCCGGCCCCGACGGCAGCGGTCGCTACGATCCATGCCTTACGCACCGTCAACCGCCCCTCGCCGCCCAGGAGTCCGCCGCCGTCAGTCTAGAGGCGGCCGCCGCGCGAGGGGACGATCACACACAAGGAGAAACCGCACGTGGCGACCCCGCCCCCGTACCAGAACGCGCCTCAGGGCAACCCCTTTGCCCCGCAAGGCGGTTACGCGCCAAACGGGGCCCCGGCGGCGCCGGCGCATGGCTCATTCGGCACGCAGGACGCGTATGGAACGCAGAACTCGGCGTACGGGCAGAACCCGGCGTACGGGGCCCAGAACCCGGTGTACGGCGCGCCGAACCCCGCGCCCGGCCAGAACCCCTACGCGTCCGCTGGGGGCTACGCCCCGGCCCCGCCCCTCACCCCCGCCTGCCGCATATGTGCCACGCAGCCGGCCGGGGACATGACCATCCGTCAGCACACGGGTCTGCTGGTCGCGATGCGGTTCTCCAAGATGGAGGGCCCGTTCTGCCGTTCGTGCGCCACCGCGATCCACCGGGAGATGACGACGAAGACCCTGGCGGGCGGCTGGTGGAGCCCGGTGTCGCTGGCCCTCTTCACCCCCCTCACCCTCCTCTGGAACCTGTACGTCCGCACGAAGATCAGGAAGCTCGCGCACCCGACGACGCCGTCCCCGACCGGGGTGGTCATGGACCAGGGCAAGCCGGTCTTCCAGCGCCCGCTGGCCTACGTGGTCCTGCTGCTGCCCCTGCTCTGGCTCGCGGCCTACATCTCCAACGAGGTCAGTTCGTAGAGCGGTTCGTCGAGCGGTTCGTCGAGCGGGCAGTGCTCGCAGTGCTCGTAGTGACGGCCTGGTGGTAGAGCTCCGCGACCTCGGTCTTGAAGACGACGCTGAACGAGACGTCGTCGGTGTCCCCGCCCTGCTGGTGGCCGCCGATGACGCCGACGACCTCCCCGTCGCCGTTCACCCAGGGGCTACCGCTCGTGCCCCCGGCGAACCCGGGACAGCCGATGCGCTGTTGCGTACTGCTGTGGACGGTGGGCTTGTTGGTGCAGGTGATCGCCGTGTCGAGGGTGCTGGGGTACCCGGTGACGGTGACGGCCGTCGACCCGGTGGCGCGCCCGGAGGCGAAGAGGTTCCCACCCCCGACGACGTCTTCGACGCCGTGCCCGTCCTTGTCGGCGAGGACGGCGAAGGCGACGTCGGTGTCCTCGTCCTGATCGCTCGTCCACCCCTCGGGGACGAAGGTCCCCTGGACCTCCCAGTAGCCGTACGGCGCCTTGCCGTCCCGGTACCCGGGCGCGAAGCGCAGGGTTCCGCCCCCGTCCACGCAGTGCGCGGCGGTCACGATCAGGTCCCGCCCCGCGCTGTGCACGACGGAAGCGGTGCAGAAGTGCCCGCCGCTGCCGTGGAACAGCGCACCCACGCGAGCGGTCTGCCTGGTCACGGCGCTGTGGACGGTCACCCCGAGCGGCCCGGGGCCGGCGTCCGCCGCCGCCACGGAGGACGACGTCACGGCCGCCACCAGCACGACCGCCCCGAGAAGGGCGTGCCGGCGGGTGCCAGGGGGACGAGTGGTGCGCTTCATCGCCCCTCACCTTGCCGCAGGTCGGTGAGAAAAACCCTGAGGGCACACTAAATGTCTCCTGTGAACCACCCCCGCCGGGTCCGCCCCCGCCCCCGTGCAGCGGGAATCCCACGGGCCGTGCACCTCGACAGAGCGGCGACCCGAGCCTCGCCATGCTCGGGGCCGCCCTCCGGGCCTTCGCCGCCCTCGTCCACGTGCTGAAGGAGGACGACCGCCGTGGCCGAAATCCCCCAGAGCCCGCACCGCACTTGTCAAAAGCCCCTGAGAACACTGTGAGTTGAGTCAAGCCACCGCCAGCTTCCAGCCATCCCGCGGCCATGGAGCGGTCACGCGCACGCCTCGTTCGTAAGGCGGAAGTCAGGATTCCAGAAGCCTCTTGTTGTCGCGTACTCAACAAGGGATGGTCATCCGCGGGCCGCTCGGCCCACCGCCGGGGACCGCGTACCGGCGGCGCACCCGCACTGCCCCTGTCAAACACTCTCAGGAGGCTGTACGTTGCGTACCTCATCCCCCCAAAGACCTTCCTCGCGCGGCAGCCTGCGCCGCGTCGGCGCGGCCGCGTTCGGCACCGCGGCCCTCGTCCTCGCCGCCTTCGGCAACGCCGGAGCGGCCGACGCCCAGGCCGGCGTCGCGAAGGTCACCCCCCACGTGAGCTGGACCCGGGCCTGCGCGACGCCCACCAAGGCGGACGTCGCCGCCTGCAACGCCAAGCGCGTCACCAGCGGCGTCACCGAGTACCTGGCGGAGAAGGCGTACGCCAAGGGCGTCACCCCGAAGGCCGCCGACGCCTCCACCCCGTCCGGCTTCGGGCCAACCGACCTCCAGGCCGCGTACGGCCTGACCTCCGCCGCGGCCTCCAACGGCGCCGGCGAGACCATAGCCATCGTCGACGCGTACAACGACCCCAACGCCGAGGCGGACCTGGCGACCTACCGCTCGTACTACGGCCTGTCGGCCTGCACCACCGCCAACGGCTGCTTCAAGAAGGTCAGCCAGACCGGCTCGACGACCTCCCTGCCGAGCAGTGACACCGGCTGGTCCGAGGAGATCTCCCTCGACCTGGACATGGCCAGCGCCATCTGCCCGAAGTGCAACATCCTGCTCGTCGAGGCGACGTCCGCCACCATGGCCAACCTCGGCAAGTCCGTGAACGAGGCGGTCACCCTCGGCGCCAAGTACGTCTCCAACAGCTACGGCGGCTCCGAGTCCTCCTCCGACACCACGTACGACACCTCGTACTTCAAGCACGCCGGCGTCGCCATCACCGTCAGCGCGGGCGACTCGGGCTACGGCGCCGAGTACCCGGCGGCCTCGCAGTACGTCACCTCCGTCGGCGGCACCGCGCTGACCAAGGCCACCTCCACCACCCGGGGCTGGACCGAGGCGGTCTGGAAGACCAGCAGCACCGAGGGCACCGGCTCCGGCTGCTCCGCGTACGACGCCAAACCGAGCTGGCAGACCGACACCGGCTGCACCAAGCGCACCATCTCCGACGTCTCGGCGGTCGCCGACCCGGCCACCGGCGTCTCGGTCTACGACTCGTACGGCATCACGGCGGGCTGGTACACCTTCGGCGGTACGAGCGCCTCGTCACCGATCATCGCGGGCGTCTACGCCCTCGCGGGCACCCCGTCGTCCAGCTCCTACCCGGCGAAGTTCCCGTACACGGCGGCCGGCACCTCGGCCCTCAACGACGTCACCTCGGGCAACAACGGCAGCTGCACCACCAGCTACCTCTGCACCGCCACGTCCGGCTATGACGGCCCGACCGGCTGGGGCACCCCGGAGGGAGTCGCGGCCTTCACCGGCTGACCTTCAGGGAGCGGGGGGCCGCCGGGAAGACGTGGGGATCCCCGGCAGCACCTGAGGAACGGGCCGCGGCAACCAGCCGCGGCCCGTTTTCCCGTGCCGGGAGACGGGAGATAGCCTGGGGACACCGACGCGACGGCCCGTCAGAAGCGGGACCCATGCCCGGCGTACACACAAGGCGGCCGGGGCGTGCGCTTCGTAGAAGGGGTTAACGACGGAACCACACCACAGGTTCCGCTCCGACTTCATTGCCCGGCGTGACCGGCCGTGATACACAGAGTGACCATACGACTCTTCGCATACCGGCGCACGCCCCCGCCAGGGTCCCGCGTACGCCGGCGGCAAGGGTTTCGTACGAAACCCGCCAACCAATGACGTCAAGTCGACATACGACAGCGACATTGTCGGCGAGAATGGGCCCGACCTCTGCGCGCAGTGGCAGGGGGTGCAGAACTACCCAATAGGGGCGGTGACTTACATGCTTTTCGCAGCCGATAAGGGCGACATCACCACGATCATCGGCGGGATCGCTCCGGACTGGGGTCCCTTCGGCAGCCTCGGCAACGAAGCGAAGGTGATGATCGAGGTCGTGATGGCGGTCGCCATCCTGCTCTGCCTCGGCATCGCGATCTGGGGCGCGGCCAAGCAGCGCATCGGCGCGACCGCCCTGCGCGACACCTTCAGCGCCGAACAGGGCAAGGGCCTCATCATCGCGGGCCTCACCGGAGTGTTCATCATCGGATCCCTCGGCACGCTCTTCACCATCGTGTACGGCATGGCTGTCTGAGCCCGGCCACGCCTGGCGCACCGTCAGTCCCGGCCGGGCACGCCCGGATCCCCTCCCCTCCGACCCACCCGTCCGTCGTGCCCACCGGCTGAGGTTGCGTTTCCCTGATGTCGAGTCACCACACCGCGCCCGCGCGGGAACCAGCACGGCTACCGTCGTACTACTTGGTTCAGCGAGAGGTTGAGGGGGCGTACGCGACATGAGTCTCGGTGACGAACCCGGCTACGGCGACACCTCGCGCGGCGAGGACGGCGGGTACGGCGGCTCCGGCCAGACCCGGACCCGTCTCCCCGACCGCCCGGGCGACGTCTACGGCGGCGCGCGCCGCGGCCGCTCCTCCTCCCGGAGCCTGATCACGCTCGTCGGCGTCGTCGTCCTCCTGATCGCCGCCATCGCCTTCGCGAACCGTGGCGGGGACGATCCCTCTTCTTCCGGGAACGGGGGCAGCGACAAGGCCAAGACCTCCCCTACGACAGCCTCGGGCACGCGCCCGGTGGAGTCGAAGGTGGCGGGCATCCCGGCGGGGTTCGCGCACAGTGAGCAGGGGGCGGAGAGCGCGGCGGCGAATTACGCGGTGGCGTTGGGTTCGACGGGCATGTTCAACACGGAGCAGCGGCACGCAATCGTCAACGCCGTGTACGCACCCGACGTCGCCGCCGCGCGGCTGCCTGACTTGGACACGGCGTACTCCAGCGAGAAGTTCCTGACCAACATCGGCCTGAACAAGGACGGATCCGCGCCGGCCGGGGAGACCTTCATCTCGCGGATCATCCCCGTGGGCACCAAGGTCACCGCCTCCGGCGCCGACAGCGCCACGGTCGAGCTCTGGTACACGTCGCTCTTCGGCCTCTCCGGCAACGGGTCCACGAACCCCGTCTCCGAGAGCTGGTACACGACGACCTATCAGCTGGAGTGGATCAACGGGGACTGGAAGGTCACCGACTTCACGCAGAAGGACGGGCCGGTGCCGGTCGGCCGGGACCAGAAGGCTTCCACCGCCGACGACATGACCAAGGCTGTCGAGGAGTACGGAGGGTTCACCTATGCCCGCTAACCATCGCGTACTCAAGCTGACCGCGACAGTGGCAGCGGTGCAGTCGGCTGCCGTCCTGCTCGCCACCAAGGCCCTGGCTGCCCCCAGCCCCACGCCCACCGGCAATGCCTGCGACCTCGTCCGCGGCCCCGCCAAGAAGTACTGCGAGGGCGACAGCAAGGGCACCATCAGCCCCACTGACCCCACCTCCACCCTCGACCCCCTCTCCTCCCTCGCGAAGGGCTGCGCCGACGCCGCCTCCTGGACCATCGACAAGCTCTCCGCCGCGGTCAAGGACACGGCGAACGTCGACTTCACGAACCCGAAGTTCCTCCAGCAGTACGCCGTGGTCTTCGCGGCGTCGACGATCCTGACGCTGCTCCTGTGGCTGCTGGCCGTGGCGAAGAGAGCGGTGCGGGGCGTCCCGCTCACCACGGCACTGTCGGAGGCGATCGGGTTCCTGTGGCTGACGGTGCTGGCGTCCGCCTTCACGCCGCTGATCCTCTACACCGTCGTATCGGCGACGGACGGCGTCACCGAGGTGCTCGCGAAGACGACCGGCAATCAGACGGACACCTTCTTCGGGACGTTCTCCGGCGCGCTGAGCAAGGGGGAGAACATCGGCGGCGGCCCGATCATGCTCATCGTCGTGTCGCTGGTGTCGATCCTCGCGGCCGGCGTCCTCTGGCTGGAGCTGGTCATCCGGGCCGCTCTCCTCTACGTAGGCGCCCTGCTCGGCACCGTCGTGTACGCGGGCCTGGTCGACAAGAACCTGTGGGGACACGTCCGCCGCTGGGCCGGGATCATGATCGCGGTGATCCTGGTCAAACCGGTCATCGTGATCGTGCTGGGTCTGGCCGGGGCACTGTCCACCGACAGCGGCCCCGACGCGTTCTCCGCCGTCGTGTCCGGCCTCGCCATCATCCTGCTCGCCATCTTCGCCAGCGCGATGATCTACCGCTTCGTCCCCGGCTTCGGCGACGAGATCGCGGGCTCCCGCAACAACCGCATCATGCAGGGCGCCGAGAGCAAGGCCGCGGCCGTGATCAGCTCCCCGGCCACCCTGGTCGCGCAGGGCATCAAGACCCACAGTTCCCGCGCCGACAACAACGGCGGCGGTGGAGGAGGGGGCGGCAACAGCCAGCCGCGCCCCGCCAACCCCGCGTCCGGCGGTGTGGCCGCGCACAGCACGCGTACGCCGAACGGAGGCGGCGGATCTGTCCCCTCCGCCGCACCCCCGCCGCGTACCAGCCCGGCCAACACCCCGCACGCGAGCAACACCCGCAACAGCAGTACCAACCGCACGGGAGGTGAAGGGCGTTGACGACCGAGTCCCATGTGTCCCATCCGGTCACGCCCCGCCGTACATATCTGATCGGCCGCGCCCGGCCGAACGCGATCGTCGGCCGGAATCGCGAGTCCGGCGAGATCGCGCTCATCATCGCGGGCGCGTTCCTGGGCATGATGTGCGGCTTGCTCGTCCCGGTCCTGTCGCTGCGGATCGTCCTGCTCATGGGCTTCCCGCTCCTCGCACTCGCCGCGGTGTACGTCCCGTACAAGCGGCGCACGTTCTACAAGTGGTTCGAGATCAACCGCAGTTACAAGCGCAGCCTGCGCCGGGGCACGGCGTACCGCAGCAATGTGATGGAGGCCGGTACCCGCCTCGACGGCAAGGAGGTCGAGATCGGGCCGCCGCCCGGCATCGGCCGGATCTCCTGGCTCGCCGCCCCCTTCGGGCCCGACGAAATCGCCGTACTCCTGCACGCCGACCGGCGCACGGTGACGGCCGCCATCGAGATCGAGGGGCCGGGCGTCGGCCTGCGCGACTCCGAGGACCAGGAAGCGCTCGTCGACCGCTTCGGGACCCTCCTCAAGCACGTCGCGAACGGCGACGGCTTCGTCACCCGGCTGCAGATGCTGGCCCGTACGCTCCCGGCCGACCCCGACGCCCACGCCAAGGACGTCGCCGTGCGCGGGGACGAGAAGGCTCCCGGCTGGCTGATGCAGTCGTACGACCAGCTCCAGTCCATGGTGTCCACGAGCAGCGAGCAGCACCGGGCGTACCTCGTGGCCTGCATGCACTACTCGCGCGAACTCGCCGCCGAGGCGCAGGCGATGGCGCGGGCGGCGCGCCCCCAGGGCGGGAAGAAGCTGGACCGGGACGCGGGGCTCGCGGTCGTCATGGCGCGTGAGCTCACCGACATCTGCTCGCGGCTCCAGGAAGCCGACATCCGCGTACGGCAGCCGCTCGGTCAGGGGCGGCTCGCCTCCCTCGTGCACTCGATGTACGACCCCGACCACCCGATCGACCACATCCAGGCGATGACGAAACGGAACGCCTGGCCGGCGGAGCTGGACGCCATGGAGCCCACCTACCTCCAGGCGAAGACCCGTGAGTCCTCCACCCGCGCGCCCTGGTGCCACGCCACGGCCTGGGTGAAGGAGTGGCCGATGACCCCGGTGGGCGTCAACTTCCTCGCCCCGCTGCTCGTCCACACCCCGGACGTCATCCGCACCGTGGCCGTGACGATGGACCTCGAACCCACCGAGGTCGCGATCGAACGCATGCTGACCGAGAAGACGAACGACGAGGCCGAGGCCAGTCGCGCCGCCAAGATGAACCGGACCGTGGACCCCCGCGACGTCGCCTCGCACAACCGCCTGGACCAGCGGGGCGAGGACCTCGCCAGCGGCGCGGCCGGCGTGAACCTCGTCGGCTACATCACGGTCTCCGCCCGCTCGCCGGAAGCCCTCGCGCGCGACAAGCGGACCATCCGCGCCTCGGCCGGGAAGTCGTATCTGAAGCTGGAATGGTGCGACCGCGAGCACCACCGCGCCTTCGTCAACACACTGCCGTTCGCCACCGGAATCCGCAGGTAGGAGCTGATGTTCTGATGCGGGATCCGCTGTCCGCCGCCACGGACGCCTTCACGTCCTTCCTCTTCGGCAAGGTCGAGACGACCCGCCTCCCCGTACGCACATCCACGGGCCAGGCCCAGGCGGTCTACCTGCCGACCGCCGCGCCGGGCCTGGGGGACTCCGGCGTGATCATCGGCCGCGAGGTGTACTCCGGGAAGGGCTACATCTACGACCCCTTCCAGCTGTACGGGCAGCAGCTCCCGGCGCCGCACTGGCTGGTCCTCGGCGAGTCGGGCAACGGCAAGTCGGCGCTCGAGAAGACGTATGTGCTCCGGCAGTTGCGCTTCCGCGACCGTCAGGTCGTCGTCCTCGACGCCCAGGGCGAGGACGGCGTCGGCGAATGGAACCTGATCGCGGAAGAGCTGGGAATAACTCCCATCCGCCTCGACCCGACCGCCGCCCTCGACATGGGCATCCGCCTCAACCCGCTCGACCCGGCGATCACGACGACGGGCCAGCTGGCCCTGCTCCGCACGATCATCGAGGTCGCGATGGGCCACGGCCTCGACGAGCGCTCGGGCTTCGCCCTGAAGGTCGCGCACGCCTACGTCAACGAGACGATCGTCGAGCGCCAGCCCGTCCTGATGGACATCGTCGAGCAGCTACGGCACCCCGAGCCGGAGTCGGCCGAGGCGATGAACGTCGCCATAGACGACGTACGGGCCTGGGGCCTGGACGTGGCGCTGGTCCTGGACCGTCTGGTCGACGGTGACCTGCGGGGCATGTTCGACGGCCCCACGACGGTCGGCATCGACCTGGACGCCCCTCTCATCGTCTTCGACCTGTCCCACATCGACCGGAACTCGATCGCCATGCCGATCCTGATGGCGATCGTGGGCGTGTGGCTGGAGCACACCTGGATCCGCCCCGACCGGAAGAAGCGCATCTTCCTCGTCGAGGAGGCCTGGCACATCATCAACAGCCCGTTCGTGGCCCAGCTCTTCCAGCGGCTGCTGAAGTTCGGCCGCCGTCTGGGCCTGTCGTTCGTGGCGGTGGTGCACCACCTGTCCGACGTCGTGGACGGAGCGGCGGCGAAGGAGGCCGCGGCGATCCTGAAGATGGCGTCGACACGGACGATCTACGCCCAGAAGGCGGACGAGGCACGCTCGACGGGACGGGTCCTCGGCCTGCCCAGGTGGGCGGTGGAAATCATCCCGACGCTGACCCCCGGCATCGCGGTGTGGGACGTGAACGGCAATGTTCAGGTGGTCAAACACCTCATCACCGAGACCGAGCGCCCGCTCGTCTTCACCGACCGCGCCATGACCGAGTCCTCCGCGGACCTCCTCTCCGACGACGCGCTGCGCGCCGCGGAGTTGGAGGCGGAGGAGCGCGCGGCCGCCTTCATGGAACAGCACCTCAGCGATCTCGACGGCTCCTCCGAGTCCACGGTGGCGTGAGCGTGAGCGTGGGCGGAGAGGTGGCGTGAGATGAGACAGGATCCGCGCGGGCATCGCGACGGGGAAGGCGGCATCCCTGACGGGCTGTTGATCGGGGTACTGGCCTTCCTCCTCGGCATGACCCTGATGGTCTGGACGGCGACGGGCCTCGCGGGCTGGTTCGCCCGCGGCGCCTGGCCGGACGCGGTCACCTTCACCCGTACGCCCCTGGCCATGCGCCATCTGATCGGGCAGCCACATGACATGGCGGGCGCCTGGCCGGACACCCCTGAAGCCCAGCTCTCCGGTTACGGCCTCTTCTGGGGCCTGTTCATCGGCCAGTTGATGGTGCTGCTGGTACTGACGGTGTTCGTGATGGGCACGGTGGCCCGGTGGAGGGCCGGCAGAGCGAGACGCAGGGCGCAGGGCGACACGGCGACGGGGTACGACACGGCGTACGGCACGGGGATAGGGCTGCCGAGACAGGCGAGGGAGCCACAGACGCCGGCGACTCCTTCGAGGGGTCCCTTGGCCGCTGACGGTGAACGGGCAGGCGGGTGGGAAACCGCTCGCGCCGCAGGAGCGGCGGCAGAGCCCACAGCCGCGCCGCAGCCGATGCCGACGGCTCCCCTGGCGGCGGGGGGTGAACAGGCGGGCGGGCGGGAAAACACCCTCGCCGAAGGCGCGGCCCCGCCAAGGACGACGACGGCCCCCCGGCCGGCACCCACCGCACGGACGGTCGTCCTCGGCCCCGCCGAATACCGCCACCCCACGGCCACCCAGGCGGTACGGGACGCGGAGGGCCCAGCCCTGGTGGTCACCTCGAACCCCCACACCTGGTCGGAGACCAAGGACGCCCGAGCGAAGCTCGGCCCCGTCCTCCTCTACGACCCCACGCACCTGTGCGACACCCCGGCCCGCCTCCACTGGTCCCCCGCGACAGGCTGCGAGGACAAGGCGACGGCGGCGGCCAGAGCGGCAGCCCTTCTCACCCCCGTACGCCCCACCGCCAAGGTCGACCAGGCCATGGCAGACGTCGCGGAAACGCTCCTGCGCAGTTATCTGCACGCAGCGGCCGTGGAGGGCAAACCCTTCCGCCACGTCCATCGCTGGGCCCAGGGCAGCCAGGTACAGGACGCCGTACGAGCCCTCCGTACGAACCCCAAGGCCGCGTCCGGGGCGGCCGGCGAACTCGAAGCCGTCCTCACCTCGCACCCCGAACGCCGCGACATCGCCCAGGAGTTGACGGCCCGCGCACTGTCCTCGCTCTTCACGGTCAATATCCGCGAGGCCTGCACTGCGAACCGAAATGACAGCCTCGCCTTGGATTCCTTCGTCAACGAAGGGGGCACGCTTTATGTGGTCGGTGAACCCATCGAGGACCCCAAGGCGAACCCCGGCGCGATGCCGCTCCTGACGGCCCTCGCCTCAAGCGTGGTCGAGCGCGGCCGGCGCATGGCCGAACGGTCATCCTCCGGTCGCCTCGACCCACCACTGACCCTCGTCCTGGACGACGTCGCCGCCGTGGCCCCGCTCCCCCAGCTCCCGGACCTCCTGTCCACCGGAGCCGCACGGGGCCTCCCGACCCTCGCCCTGCTCCGGTCCCGGGAACAGGCGAGGTCCCGCTGGCCCGAGTACGAACTCCCCGTCTAGGGCCGGACCCCCGCGTTCACCCGCTCGATCACGAGCTCCAGCTCAAGCTCTCCCTTGTCCCCCGGCGCAGCCACGGTCCGCCCGCTCGGCACGAATCCGGCCTTCCGGTAGAACGCCTCGGCACGCGAGTTCTTCTCGTGCACGAAGAGCCGCACCCGGTCGAGCCCGATCCCCCAGGACCACTCAAGGGCGGCGTCGAAGAGCGCTCCGGTCACACCGATGGCACTCCCCCGGTGCTCGGGCCGCACGTAAACCCCCACCAGATGTCCCTGGCGCCGCTCGACCACGTCCCCGCTGAAGTCCCGCTCGCCGGCCTCCTCGACCAGCACGGTCACGCTCCCGCCCCACACCCCGTCCGCGTCCTCGGCGACGAACTGCTGCCGCTCCGCCGTCCCTTCGGCCGCCCCGGCCGCCCGCTCCTGCCAGTACGCGTCGGACCTGGCCGCGGCGTCCTCGTAGCTCTCCAGGAACGCGAGATGTGCCACGGGGTCCTGGAGGGCGTCGAGCCGGAGCTCCTTCACCTTGGCCCACTCGTCGGTGCGTATGGAACGGATCACGTGGTTCATGCGGGCCACGGTAGTACGCGCCCCCGACATCACCCACCGGTTATCCCCTTCGCCGGCCGCCGATGCCCTCCCTGCCGATCCCCTCGTCCGACCCCGCCGACGCTTTCCTTGTCCACCCTGCCGACACCCGCCGTCCGGGCCCCCGTCATGCTCTTCCCAGTACGCACATTGATCCCAGGGAGAACACCGCATGACCAAGGTCCAACTCGAGGAACTCCGCGAGGTCATCCACCCCGCGGGCAAACTGGACAGCAGGGCGGAGCACTGGGCCGGCCGCCTCTATATGCGTGCGCTGTCCCTGCGGGTGACCCGCCTGATGCTGGGCACGCGGTTCTCTCCGAACCAGATCACGACGGTGATGGTCTTCGCGGGCGTCCTCTCCGGAGTCGCCCTGGTCGTCCCGGGCCTGGGAGGCGCCGTACTCTCCGTCGTCTTCATGCAGCTGTATCTGCTGCTGGACTGCGTGGACGGCGAAGTCGCCCGCTGGCGCAAGCAGTTCAGCCCGCTCGGCGTCTACCTGGACCGTCTCGGCGCCTATCTCGCCGACGCCGCCGTCATGGTCGGCATGGGCATCCGCGCCGCCGAACTCGGCCTGAACCTCTACCTGGTGGCGGGCCTTGCGGCGGCCATCGGCGTGCTGCTCCTGAAGTCGTCCTCCGACCTGGTCCACGTGGCCCGCTCCGACAGCGGCATGGCGAAGGCCACCGACCAGTCGGTCGTGCCGCGCTCCAGCGGTCTCGCCCGAGTCCGCCGCCTCACCTCGGCCGTCGGCCTCCACCGCCTGGTCAACGGCATCGAGTGCACCATCCTGCTGCTGGTGACGGCGATCGCCGACCTGGCACTCGGCGACCTGACGGCGACGAAGATCGCGACCGTCGCCGTGACAGGGATCGTGTGGCTGCTCGTCCCGGCCCACATCGTCTCGATCGTCGCGTCGTCCCGCCTGAAGTAGTCCTCCCTATCGGTACGGCCCCCACTCCCGCGGGGAGTAGGGGCCGTACCACGAGGGCGACGGCCAGCATCATCACGGATATCACCTATCCAGCATGACGTGGACATGACCGTCTAGTGAACGCGAAAAAGCCCCAACTCCGGGTGCATACCCAAGAGTTGAGGCTTTTTCTCAAATTTAGTTCGGCGGCGTCCTACTCTCCCACAGGGTCCCCCCTGCAGTACCATCGGCGCTGTAAGGCTTAGCTTCCGGGTTCGGAATGTAACCGGGCGTTT
>NZ_JBHVWZ010000009.1:0-5948 GCF_042881985.1 Streptomyces sp. NPDC058246
TGCCCCAGGCGGTGCCTGGGGCATCGCCATGCCGGCCGGGATCAGGTGTTCTTGGCGGACTGCTTCTGGTGCACCTGGACCAGGGTCTCGGCGGCGATGCGCCAGATGTCGGCGGCCAGGTCGATGTTGGACGTCTCGTGAGCCTGCTGCGCCAGTCTGTGCATCCCGCGCAGGCCCTCTTCCTCGTCGCCCTCGGCGATGCGCAGCCGGTTGTCGAGGACGTCCATCTGGACACGGTCGCGGTAGGACAGGCGCAGCGCACTGCGGTCCAGTTGCCCGAGCAGCGCGCGGGCGTCCATGTAGCGGCCCTCATGGAAGGCCAGGTTGGCCTTGATGAACAGCAACTCCTGCTCCAGCACGGCCGAATCGGCGAAGGGCAGGCCGGCCTCGATGGCCTCGATGCAACGCTGGGCCGCCTCCGGGTCCGACGGCGTCTTCAGCAGGTGCAGCCGGGCCGCGGCGACTCTCAGCCGCAGCCACAGAAGGAGGTTCTCGCTGCTGCGGAACTCCTCCAGGGCACGGCCGAGCAGCGACTCGGCCGTGGCGAGGTCGCCCTGCCGGACCCGTACCGCCGTGGCCGTCCAGATCGCCTCGGCCCACAGCGAGTCCGAGCGTCCCTCGACCAGGGTGATCAGTTCGTCGGCGTGCGCGCCGGCGTCCGGTAGCCGGCCACCCTCCGTCTCCACGGAGATCAGCGCCAGCAGGACCAGCGCGAGGTCATAGACCCCGAGTTGGTTCTCCCGGGCCAGCTCGTGCGCGTGCGTGGCGATGCCGGTGGCCCGGGCGATCTCGCCCGCCGACCGGAGGCAACGGGCGAGTTGAGTCATCGCCCTGACCCGCAACTCGGGCAGGCCGACCGCCTTGCCGAGTTCGACAAGCTCTTCCAGGTGCTGCAGCTCACGGGCGTGCTCACCCTTGCGTCGCTGCTGCTGGGCCAGCAGCCACAGGGCCTGCCAGCGCAGCAGCACGTTACTGCCGTCGTCGGCGGCCAGCGCCGATTCCAGTGCCTCCACGCTTGCCTCGCACTCCGCCGAGACGGCGACCGTGAGGGCATGGGCGATGGAGACGACCTTCTGTTCGTCGAAGTCGGCCGGACCGACAGCGAGTTGCTTCATCAGGTACTCGGCCGCGCGCTCGGTGGGCCGCCTCGCGCCCGACTCGAGACGCGACAGATAGCCGGTGGACATTCCATCCCCGGCCAGGGCGGCCTGTGACAGGCGCCTTTCCAGCCTCAGTTGCTTGAGGCGACGCCCGAAGTACGGCTGCTCCAGCATGATTTGCCCCAGATGACTCTAGACGCCAGCAGATCAACACCCCCGTGATGCCTTATGCCTTGTGGGCTTTCGGAATCTTTCCAGCATTTTCCCGACGAGATGGTAGACCATGCTCTTCGATTAGGCAAACGGATGGCCGGATTCCTGTTCACCCACCCCACCCCCGCTGGAACTTTATTGCCAAAGTGGGTTGGCAATCACTTGCCAATCGGCGTGGCCTGGACTAGCTTCGGCTGCCGCGAGTGTCCTGTGCCGCAGCACGGGAGACCTGACCCGGATCGTCCCACAGAGCCAGGCCCTGCAGGCCCCACATAGGGAGCCCCCTCTTGACCGTTCCCTCCTCCGCCTCCCGCAGCGGTGTTCCCGGCCCCGGCCTTGCCCAGCCTCCCGCGCAGCGGGTGAGCGTGCTGGCCATGGCAATTGCCGGTGCCGTCACCGTTGCCAACATCTACTTCCCGCAGCCTCTGCTGGAGGCGATCGCGCACGGTCTCGGCGTGACAGAGAACAGCGCCGGGCTGATCGCCTCCGCCGCCCAGATCGGCTACGCCGTCGGCATCCTGTTCATCGTGCCGCTCACCGACACCGCCCGCGTACGCCGACTGGTGACCGTACTGCTGACGGTGACCTGTGCCGGCCTGCTCGTCGCCGCGGCGGCGCCCAACCTGGTCACGCTCACCGTCGCCACCCTGGCCGTCTCCACGGCCACCGTGCTGCCGCAGATCATCACGCCGACGGCCGCCGCTCTCGCGGGGCCCGAGCGCAGCGGTCATGTCGTCGGCCTCATCGGTCTCGGACTGACCCTGGGCTCGACACTTTCCCGCACGGTCTCCGGTGCCGTGTCGGATGCCAGCGGCAGCTGGCGCACGGCGTATCTGGTCGCCGCGGCGATGACCGGCGCACTCCTGTTGTTCCTCCCGCGGTGCATGCCGGAGCGGCTGAACCGCGGGGGCCCCCGGCTGCCGTATCCCAAGCTCCTGGGCAGCCTTCCCGGTCTGCTCGCCGCCCATCGCGAAGTGCGCCTGTCGGCCTTTCTCGGGGCGACGGTCTTCGCAGCGTTCAGCACCTTCTGGGCGGTTCTCTCCTTCCATCTGGCCGAGCCTCCGTTCCGGGAGGGCCCCGCCTTCGCCGGGCTGTTCAGCCTCTACACGCTGCCCGCCGCGCTGCTGTCCGCGTACGCGGGCCGGCTCAACGACCGGCACGGGCCCACCGTGGTCAACGTGTGGGCACTGGGCTGTATCGGTGTGTCGTTCGCGCTGTTCGGTCTCCTCGGCGAGTCGATGGCCGCCCTCGTGATCGGGAGCAACCTCCTGACCTTGGGCACGAGCGCCAGCCAAGTCGCCAACCAGACCCGGCTGTTCGTCCTGGGCGGGGACACCACCGCCCGGCTGAACACGATCTTCATGCTGTCGTCCTTCGCCGGCGGTGCCGTGGGCTCCCTCGCCGCCGCCTCCGCGTACGGCGCCTACGGCTGGACCGGCATGGTGCTGACCGGTGGCGCCTTCCTGGCGCTGACCGCCGCGGCACTCGGCCTGGGCCTCGTGGGGCGTGCCAGGTCCGGCAAAGCCTCCGCCTGATCTCACTCGATCTCGCCCATGCGGGCAGACGACTGCCCGCTCTTCATCCGCGCGCGCCCGGCCACTCGTATCGACAGGCCGGCCCGACGCGTCACCCGACCGCCTCTTCCTGGGGGAACCGTGAGGAAATCCGCCGCCCATCGCCCCGCGCCGCCGGCGCGGGAACGGCAGACACCGGCGCCGCGCCCTGACTGCCGGCCGACCAGCGGGGAGTGTGGGAAATGACCCGCGACCGCTCACTCGACATCGCCGTCACGGGCATGGCCGCCCGCTTCCCCGGCGCGGACGATCTCGGCGAGTGGTGGTCCGCGCTGCGGGCCGGCCGCGTGCTGACCACCCGTCTGGACCGGTCCGAGCTGCTCGACGCCGGGACGGATCCCGCGCTGCTCGACGACGACCGGTACGTGCCCGTGCGGGGGTTCCTGCCCGGTGCGGACCGCTTCGACAACGAGCTGTTCCGCGTCGCCCCCCGTGAGGCCGAGCTGATGGACCCTCAGGCACGGCTGATGCTGGAGGCCGCCTGGAGTGCTCTGGAGGACGCCGGTGTCGACCCCCTCGACGCCGAGTCCACCACCGGTGTCTACGCCTCGGCCAGCGGCAGCGCCTACCTGCGCCGCATGCTGAGCGGCGGCACGCTCGCCCCCTCGGCGCTCGAACAGGCGCTGCGCGGCTCCGAACCGGACTACCTGGCCAGCCGGATCGCCTACAAGCTCGGGCTGACCGGTCCGGCGCTGACGGTGCAAACGGCCTGCTCCTCTTCCCTGGTCGCCGTGCACATGGCCGTTCAGGCACTGCTCAACGGCGACTGCGACCAGGCCGTGGTGGTCGCCGCGGGCGTCGACTTCCCGCAGGCCGGACATCTGTACGTGCCCGGTGGCATCCTCTCGGCTTCGGGTGTCTGCCGGCCGTTCGACGCGGATGCGGACGGAGCGCTCGCCGGCTCCGGAGTGGCGTGCGTGGTACTGCGCCCGCTGACGGACGCCCTGGCCGATGACGGCCCGCGTCCGCACGGCGTCATTCTCGGTACGGCGATCAACAACGACGGCTCCGACAAGGCCGGTTACCACGCCCCGTCCGCCCGCGGCCAGGAAGCCGTGATCCGCGCGGCCCTGCACAGCGCGGGTGTCGACGCCTCGTCCGTGGGCTACCTCGAGGCGCACGCCACGGGGACCCTCGTCGGCGACCCGATCGAGTGGTCCGCCGCGTCCGCCGCCCTCGGCGGCCTGGGCGCGCGTCCCGGGCAGGTGGCCGTGGGCGCGGTCAAGGCCAACATCGGCCATCTGGACGCGGCGGCCGGGCTGGCCTCGCTGATCAAGGCCCTGATGGTGGTGAAGCACGGCGTGCTGCCGCCGGTCGCCGGCTTCAGCGAACTCAACCCCCTGCTGGAGATCGAGGGGTCTCCCTTGTACGTGCCCGCCGAGGCCGGGCCGTGGACCGGCACCGAGGTGCGGCGCGCCGGGGTCAGCTCGTTCGGTATCGGCGGTACGAACGCCCACGTCGTCATCGAGCAGGCTCCGGAGCCCGTCGCCGTCCCCCGGGCGGAGCCACGGGACCGGCTGGTGGTGCTGTCGGCGGCGACGCCGGACGCCCTCGACCGGTCGGCCGCGCGCCTGTCGGCCCACCTTGCGGGGGAGGGCGGCGCGGACGGTTCTTCGGCCGACGGCACCCCGCTGGCCGATGTCGCTCACACGCTGGCCGCCGGACGGGCCCGTCTGCCGTGGCGCCTGGCGGTGACCGGCCGTACGGGCCCCGAGGTCGCCGCGCGTCTCGTGCAAGCGTCGGGCGCGGTGCACGGCGGCAGGTCCGTCCGGGATCCCGCTCCCGTCGTGTTCCTGCTGCCGGGACAGGGCACCCAGTACCCGGGCATGGCCCTGCCGTTCGCCGAGTCCCTGCCCGGCTTCTCCGCAGCGCTCGACACCTGTCTCGGCGCGTTCGCTCCGGACCTGGCGGCCACGGTGCGACGGGCTCTGACGGACGTCGGCTTCCCCGCCGCGGAACTGGAGGAGACGGAACTCGCCCAGCCCGCGCTGTTCGCCGTCGAGTACGCGGCGGCGACCGCGCTGACCGGGCTCGGCATCGTGCCGGCCGCGCTCGTCGGGCACAGCCTGGGCGAGATCACCGCCGCCTGTCTCGCGGGGGTGCTCGAACTGCCCGACGCCGCACGGCTCGTGAGCGCTCGCGGCCGCGCCATGCAGAGCTGCCCGCCCGGCGCGATGCTGGTTCTGCGCTGCGGTGAGGCCGAGGCCCGCAAGCTGGTGTCCGAGTACGGCGACGAGCTGGAGCTCGCCGCGGTCAACGGCACGGACAACTGCGTCGTGGCGGGACCCGCCGACCAGGTCGAGGAGTTCCGGATCGGGCTGGGCGACAGCGTCGTCACCCGGCGGCTGCGGACCGGTGGTGCCTTCCACTCCGCCCTGATCGAGCCCGCGGTGCCACAGCTTCGGGACGCGCTGCGCGGCGTGCGGCTCGCCCGACCGGCCCTGCCCTTCGCGGCGAACGCCACGGGCCGGCTGCTGCCCGCCGGGACGGAGATCGAGCCGGGGATGTTCGCCGAACAGGCCCGCCGCACGGTCCGGTTCCAGGAAGCGCTCGCCGCGGTCGCCGAGGCCTTCCCGGGCGCCGTGGCCGTCGAGGTCGGTCCCGGCCGGGCCCTTGCCGCACTGGCGGAGTCCGCGGGTCTGAGCGCCGTTCCGCTCGGCGCCGCGGGCGCCGGACACTCCGGCGAGGCGCCGCTGAGGGCTCTGGGCGAGCTGTGGGCCCTCGGCCAGCCGGTGGACCCGACGGCGCTGTGTGCGGAGGGAAGGATGGTGCACCTGCCCGGTTACCAGTTCGCCGGACCGCGGTTCATCGCCCCGGAGGCCCAGGCCGCCACCAGCCGTCCCGCCGCCCCGGCGACGACCGGTGCCGGCGCGCCGATCCGGTCGGCACCGACGTCCGTACCGGCCGGGGAGTCCACCCCGCCGGCAGGGTCCGGTGCCGTACGCGGGAGCGCGCCGGCGGACCCTCGTGAAGCGGTGGTCGCCGCCTGGACCGCGCACCTCGGCCACACCGAACTCACCGACGACTCCGACTTCTTCGACCTCGGCGGCGACTCCCTCCT
>NZ_JBHVWZ010000009.1:6045-41251 GCF_042881985.1 Streptomyces sp. NPDC058246
CCTCATCACCCGCGTCACCAGCCACCTCACCCACACCCTCGGCATCCAGGTCCCCACCCGCGACCTCCTCACCGCCCGCACCCTCGGCGGCCACACCATCGTGGTCAAGGAACTCCTCGCCGAGCGACCCCACCCCGCCGAGACCCCGCACCACACCGCCCACGACGCCGTCACCCGCGCCTGGACCGCGCACCTCGGCCACACCGAACTCACCGACGACTCCGACTTCTTCGACCTCGGCGGCGACTCCCTCCTCATCACCCGCGTCACCAGCCACCTCACCCACACCCTCGGCATCCAGGTCCCCACCCGCGACCTCCTCACCGCCCGCACCCTCGGCGGCCACACCGCCGTGGTCGAGGAACTGCTGACGAGCGAGACCGACCGGCCGGAGGACTACCTCAGCGTCAACCGCACGCTGTGGGACGAGCGCGTGCCCATCCACACCTCAAGCGAGTACTACGACATCGAGGGTTTCAAGCGGGGTGCGGATCCCCTGCGCCCGTTCGAGCTCGCGGAGATCGGCGACGTCAGGGGTAAGCGTCTGGCCCATCTGCAGTGCCACATCGGGCTGGACACGCTGGCGTGGGCCCGCCGCGGTGCGCGGGTGGCGGGCCTCGACTTCTCGGCGCCCGCCATCGAGGAGGCACAGGGGCTCGCCGAGGAACTGGGGCTCAGCGCGCGGTTCGTCACCGGTGACGTGTACGAGTCGGCCGCCCTGCTCGGCAGTGGCGCGTACGACATCGTCTACACCGGCGTGGGCGCCTTGTGCTGGCTGCCCGACATGCGCCGATGGGCCGAGACGGTCGCCTCACTGCTCGTCCCGGGCGGCACGCTCTACCTCGCGGAGTTCCACCCCTTCTCCGACATCCTCGCCCCGGACGGCCGGACCGTCGCCCAGGACTACTTCGACAGCGGCCCGCAGGTCAGCGACGTGCGCGGCACCTACGCCGACGCCGAGGCGTCGACCAGCAACACGCGTGCGGTCGCCTTCCAGCACGGGCTCGGCGAGGTGGTCTCGGCCCTCGTCTCGGCGGGTATGCGGATCGATCTCCTCAACGAGCACGACAGCACGGTGTTCCAGAGGTTCCTCTCACTGGAGGAACATGCCGACGGCGCCTTCCGCGCGCCCGTCGGGCTGCCCCGAGTCCCGCTGATGTATTCGCTGCGGGCGACCAGGATCTGACCGGCAGGAGGTGCCGTGAGCAATCTCGAAGCAACGACGGTGGACGAGGACCGTTACCGCCCCGTTCTGGCGAACCAGCACTCCGGTGACACGCTGCGCGCCATCTACCAGGAGGTCTACCAGGACGAGTACCCGGACGAGGTGCAGCCCTTCGGCTTCGTGACGTTGAGCGACCTGCGCGCCTGCGCACGCTTCTTCGGCGAGCGGAACGTCACGCGGCTCGTCGACATCGGCTGCGGCCGCGGCGGGCCAGGGCTGTGGGTCGCACGGGAGTTGGGCGCCTCGCTGGTCGGGGTCGACGTCGTCGCGGAGGCGGTGGCGGAGGCGGCACGGCTCGCCGAGACGTTCCAGAAGGCGCCCCGCGCCGCCTTCCATGCCGCGAGCGCGACCGACACCGGTCTGCCCGCGGCGGAGTTCGACGGCGCGATGAGCATCGACGCCCTGTGGATGGTGCTCAACAAGGTCGCCGCCTTCGAGGAGCTGGCCCGGCTGCTGCGGCCGGGAAGCCCCCTGGTGTTCACGACCTGGGCACCCCCGCACCTCGACTACGCCTGGTTCCTGGAGCCCGTGGGCTTCCAGGACATCGAGACGGTGCAGCTGACCGCTTCCACCGAGCGTCAGCTCGCGGTGTACGAGCGGATCATCGCCCAACGCGACGCGATCGCACGCGAGATGGGCGAGGAAGCCGCCCAGGTGCTCGTGGACGAGGCGACGGAGGCACCGCGGCTGCTGGCCACCGTGCCCCGGGTGATGGTCAGGGCCGTGCGCTCCTGATCCCGCCGGCCGCCGTGCGGAGAGGCCGGGTCTCCGGCCGCCGCACGGCGGCTTCTCACCGAGCGCGACAGACGATCAGGCTCCCGCCGAGCGCGACAGACGATCCGGCTTCTCACCGAGCGCGACGGACTATCGGGCTCTCACAGTGCGCGACAGACCATCGGGCTCCCGCCGAGCGCGACAGACCATCGGGCTCTCACAGTGCGCGATACATGATGTGGAGGCCGACGTAGCCGTGCCCCGGGTGGCGAAAGCCCTCCGGCAGGGTGCCCAGCACCTCGAACCCGAGTGACCGGTACAGCCCCACCGCGCGCGTGTTCGTCTCCACGACCGCGTTGAACTGCATGCCCCTGAAGCCCGCCGCCCGCGCCCATTCCACGGCGTGCCGGCACAGCGCACGGCCCACTCCCCGGCCCTCGTGGGCGGAGTCGACCATGAAGCTGGCACTGGCGATGTGCGCGGCGTTGCCCAGGTGGTTGCGGTTCATCTTGGCGGTGCCGAGGACCGTGCCGGCCTGGTCGACGGCGACCACGGTCCGGGCCGGCTCCGGCAGCATCCACCACTCCCGTGCCTCCTCCTTCCCGAGGTCAACGGGGTAGGTGAAGGTCTCTCCCGCGGCGACGATCCGGTGGAAGAAGGGCCAGATGGCGGGCCAGTCCGCTGTGTTGGCTTCCCTGATCAGCATGCGGACAGCATGGCAGGTTTTCCTTGCCCAGGCCCATGTACAGAGATTAATTACCAAGCCTCTGTCAACTGTTGCCAAGATGACCTTGCCACCTATACCTTCTCTGGCAACGGGGTTGCCGCCGGCTCTGCGGCCACCATCTGACCCTTTCCTCAAGGAGATCTCGTGCGGCACTTGTTTCGCGCTGTCTGTACGTCCGCGGTGTTCGCGACCCTCGGATTCGTCGCCTACACCGGGCCGGCGGTCGCCGACGGCGACATCGGCTGGCCCGTCCCGCCCCGGCCCGCGGCCGCAGCGGCGCAGCACCCCGCACATGACATCGGCTGGCCTGCCGCCCTGTAGACGCACCGCTCCTCCCGGACGCCCCACACCCGCCCCCAGAGAGTGACGGACCCGATGGCCACAGACCCTCTCCACTCACCAGTCGTCAGCACCGCAGTGATCGTGGATGGTTACTCCACTGGCACGTTCCTCCCTCCCGCCTTCGCCCGGCTCGGCGTCGAGGTCGTGCATGTCCACAGCACCGCGGAGCCGATGGCGTCCATGCTCGCGCCGGATCCCGCCGCCTACCGCGACCACTTCCACTGCCCGGACGAAGCCGCTCTCGAGCAGACGGTCCAGGCCCTGGCAAAGCTGCGTCCGGTGGCCGTCCTGGCCGGCCAGGAGCCCGGCGTCCCGCTGGCCGACGCACTCAGCGAGCGCCTCGGCCTGGCCACGAACGGCACCGCCCGATCGATGGCCCGCCGCGACAAGTACGAGATGGCCGAGACGCTGCGCGCCGCCGGCATCCACTGCGCCCGCCAGCTCAAGTCCTCGGATCCCGCGCAGCTCGCCGACTGGGCGGAGCGGGAGGCGTCCTACCCGGTCGTCGTGAAGCCGCTCAGCTCGGCCTCCACCGACCACGTCTACCGTTGCCACGACGCGGCCGAGGTGGCGGCCGCCGCCGGTGCGGTGCTCGACTCCACGGACATCTTCGACCGGCGCAACACCGAGGCGCTGGTCCAGTCCTTCCTCTCGGGCACGGAGTACATCGTCGACACCGTCAGCGTGGACGGCGAGCGGTTCGTCTGCGGTGTCTGGGAGTACGAGAAGCGGGTCGTCCCCGGCGGCCGGAACATCTACGACCTCGACGTGCTCCTCGATCCGGACCAGGCGCCGGTGCCCGAGCTGATCGCGTACGTCGACACCGTTCTGGACGCCCTCGGCATCCGGCACGGCCCGGCGCACGCCGAGGTCATCATGACGCCCGACGGCCCGGCACTGGTGGAGATCGGCGCCCGGCTCAACGGCAACCTGAACCCCGGCTTCCACGACGTCTGCCTCGGTGCCAACCAGGCGGACCTGACCGCTCTGGCCTACACCCGGCCCGAGGAGTTCCGCAGCCGCTACGCCGGCCGCGTCTACACCAAGCGCCAGGCGGCGGCCGTACACAACGCGCGCACGGAGCGAAGCGGCGTCGTGGAGTCCGTCGACCAGGCCGCGGTGGACCGGATCACCGCGCTGCCCAGCGTGCACCTGATGAGCGTCAAGCTGGGCCCCGGCAAGGTCGTGCGGCCCACCACCGATCTGCTCAGCAGCCCGCTGCGCATCTTCATGACCGCTCCGGACCTGGACACCGTTCGCGCCGACCACCACGCCATGGCGGAACTCACGGATGCCGTCTACCGGTTGGCCGGGGCCGAGCGCCGGCCCCGGGTGCTGCTGCTGGGCACGGACAAGTACGTCATGGAGGCGTGCGTACGCAACGGTGTCGACGCCGTCCTCGTCTGGGGAGCCGCGGGCCACGACCACGGACTCGCCGAGATACCGCCGGACATCACCGTCCTGCGGGTCGACGAGCACAAGAGCCCCGAGGCGGTCCTGGCGGCCCTGCACCGGGCGGGTCTCGCGGACGTCACCTTCGACGCCGTACAGACCTCCGACGAGTGGGCCCTGGTGACCGCGGGAGTCCTCGCCCAGCACCTCGGGTGCCGGGCGATCGACCCGGTGACAGCGCTGCACTTCCGTGACAAGTCCCTGCAGAAGCGGCGCGTCGCCCAAGCCGGCGTCCCGGCGGCGCGGGTGACCGTCATCGAGGACGTGCACGACGTCACCGGCCTGACCGTGTGGGAATACGAGCGTGCCGTCCTCAAGCCCGTGGCCGGTGCCGCCACCGCACGCACCGCGGTCGTCGGCGGCCTGGACGAGCTGCGCGCTCTCAGCGGCCGCTACCGCGAACAGCACACCGCCCAGCGCACCTTCGTGCTGGAGGAGTACATCGACGGTGAGGAATGGATCGTGGACGGCTTCGTCCACGACGGCGAGCTGCGCTTCCACGCCGTCGGCCGGTACGGCTCGCCCTGCCTGACCACCGTCGACGAGGGTCTCCCGCTGTGGCTGCGCCACTTCGACCCGAAGGACGAGGCATGGGCGTACGAGCTGGCCGAGCCCGTCGTCCGCCAGGCACTGAAGGCACTCGGCCTGCGCGACGGGGTCTTCCACATGGAACTCTTCCACCAGCCGGAGACCGGCCGGCTCGTCTTCAGCGAGTGCGCGGCACGCCGCGGTGGTGCGCTCATCCACGAGCAGATCCAGGCCAAGTTCCGTGTGCACCTCGGCGAGGCGGCCCTCCTGTCCGCACTCGGCCGGCCGCCGCGGAGCGACATCACCTACCGGCCCGACGTCATCGGCACCAGCTATCTCAGCGGCCGCTCGGGCGTCGTCCTCGACTGCCCGACGCCCGCCGAGCTGAGGCAGCTGCCCGGGGTGGAGTTCGCCCGGATCGAGTTCCCGGTGGGCGCGACCTTCTCCGGCACCATCGACAACACCAACCACCGCATGGGTCAGATCCTGGTGTCGGCCGCCGACGAGGAGGAGCTGCAGCAGCGATTCGCCGCGGTGCGTGACTGGTTCGCGGAGCGGCTCGTGGTGGCGCCCCAGGGCGTCACCGGCCGGGAACTGCGCGCCTGGTACCGGCAGACACGTCCGGACGCCGACTTCCGGGACCCGCTGTGGCACTGAGTCCAAAGCCCGTCACCGCCCCGCCCGGACGGCGCTCGCTCGGCGATCGGCTGCTGCCCGAGCGGGGGCCGCGCCGCCTGCTGGTCGCGGCGAACTTCGTGAACGCGGTGGGCAGCGGGATGTTCATGTCCTCCAGCGCCCTGTACTTCACGCGGGTCGTGCACCTGCCGATGTCCCAGGTGGCTCTCGGCCTGTTCCTCGGCGCGATGGTCGGCCTGGCCGCCGGGCTGCTGGGCGGCAAGGTCGCCGACCGCTGGGGGGCGCGCGAGACACAGCTCGTGGTCATGGTCTCGGGCAGCGTGTTCATGTGCTGCTACCTGCTGGTCGACGCGTTCTGGTCGTACCTGCTGGTGTCCGTGCTCATCGGCGTGGTGTTCGCCGCGGACAAGTCGAGCAAGGCCCCGCTGATCCGCCGTTTCGGCGGCGCCGACCCGGCGGGCTTCCGCGCCTATCTGCGCGCCTCGACGAACCTGGCCGTGTCGCTGGGGGCACTCGTCGCGGGCGTGGCCATTCAGCTGGACACCGCACCCGCGTACCTCGCGGTGGTCGCCGGCCGCGCCCTGTCCTTCGCCGGCTGCGCCCTCGTGCTCCTGCGCCTGCCCCGCCTCGCACCGCTTCCGGCGCCCGTGGTGAGCGGCCGCTGGGAGGCGCTGCGGGACCGCCCCTACCTGGCGGCGACCGTCCTCAACTGCCTGATGTCACTCCACTTCGCCATTCCCACCTTCCTGCTGCCGCTGTGGATCGTCGACCACACCCACGCACCCCGGTGGATGGTGTCCGCGCTGCTCGTCACCAACACCGTGCTGGTCATCACGCTGCAGGTGGCGGTGAGCAAGAACGTCGACGACACGGCCTCGGCAAGTCGCCGTATGCGATGGGCGGGTGCCGCCGTCGCCGCCGGGCTCGTCCTGATCATGCTGGCCGAGAAGCCCCCGGCCTGGCTGTCCGCCACGCTGCTACTGACCGCCACGGCCGTCTACACCCTCGGTGAGCTGTGGCACTCGGCCGCCGCCATGGAGTACTCCTACGGCCTCGCGGCACCGCATGCCCAGGGCCAGTACGCGGGAGTCTTCGGCCTCGGCGGCGGAATCGCCGAGGCCCTGGCACCCGTGGTCCTGGGCTCGCTCGCCCTCGGGCTCGGCTGGCCCGGCTACCTCCTGCTCGCCGCCCTGTTCGTGGCCGTCGGCCTCCTCAGCGGTCCTGTCGTCGCGCTCGCCGAGCGCACGGCACCGCCGGCACCGCCGGGACCGCCGGCACCGGCACACCAGGCACCCGTCACCTAGGTCCGCCCGCCCGGGCGGCGTCCGTGCGGCCCTGCCGTCCGGGCGCTCCCGAAGTCCTTCCACAGTTGCCGAATTTCCCACTCCCAGTAGCCGAAGTCTCTTCCCCGGTTGCCGAATTCCCATCCCCAGTAGCCGAAGTCTCTTCCCCAGTTGCCGAATTCCCATCCCGGTAGCCGAAGTCCCTTCCCCGTTGCCGAAGAAGAACCAGGAGACACCCCATGTCCGTTGCGTCCCTCACCACCGTCGACGCGGAGCTGGTCGAGCTGGTGCCCGGTCTCGAATTCAGCCACGACAAGCTCGTCGAGGCCTACCACCAGTACCTGGAGCGCGTTCCCCTGCCGGCCTCCGGCAAGGAGGAGGACCGGTTCCGCCGGCTCGGCCTGACGCACCGGCCCCACGCCGAGGACCCCTGGCGTGACGCCGGCAACGGCCAGTTCAACCAGGAGACCGGCGAGAAGAACTTCGAGGAGTCGGAGTTCTCGCTGTTCAACGAGGAACTCAAGGACACCTACTTCTACGAGATCTACCAGAACCTGCCGTTCCGGGCCGGGCGCATCCGCCTCGTCACCCTGCACCCCGGCGAGATCTACCACATGCACACGGACGCCTCCCGGGTCGCGCACATGTCGATCCAGACCAACGAGGACAGCCGTCTGCTGTTCCGCACCGGCTACACGTACCACGTCCCGACGGACGGCCAGGTGCACATCCTCAACACCACCCGTCACCACTCCGCCTACAACGCCGGCGGCACGGACCGTATCCACATGACGATGACGCTGGCCGACTGATGCCCGCCGCCATCCGTCACGACCGCTACCGAAGGAGTTCCGATGTCGTCGTCGCGTTCCGGCCCTTCTGACCTCGCCTCGGGGACCGCCACCGACAGCACAGAGTCCCGGGAGTGGGCCGAGGAGGCCCGCGCCGCGCTCTCCGCGGACCCGCTCGGCCTGAAGGAGCAAGACGTCCGGAAGGCGCAGCAGCCCGCCCGGGCGGAGGTCGCGCTCGAAGCCTCTCTTCACCAGGCGGTCCTGCGGATGGCGCGTGAGGACCGCGACCTTCCCTTGGTGGCCGGCCTGAGCGCCCTCGCGGTGACCTTGGCCCGCAGCACCGGCAGAACCCGTACGGTCGTCGGCTCGGCGCCGGGCGGCGGGCCGGGCGGCGCGGCCGTGGTGCCCGTGGTGCTGGACGCGCCGGACGACAGTTCCGTCGCCGAGTTGCTGTCCGCCACGCGGGCGTCGCTTGACCGCTCCCTGGCTCAGCACACCGCGACCGCCGAGGACTCCCTGTCCGTCCCTGTCGTGTTCACCCACGAGACACCCTCGGGCTCCCATCGGCCCGCCACCGGCGCCGCGGTGTGCATCACCGTCCAGGACCGGCCGGACCAGCAGAGCGCGGCCCTGGTCGCGACCGCCCCCAACGGCCGGTACACCGCGCCGCAGCTGGGACGGTTCCTCGCCGGCCTGCGCACGGTGCTGGCCGCACTGCTCGACGCGCGGCAGGCGCCCGTCGGCGCGCTGTCGCCGCTCGACGAGGCCCAGACCGGCGAACTGCTCGCCCTCGGTCGTGGCCCAGCCCTCCCGAGCCACGACCTGCGCCCTGTGCACGCCCTGGTCGCGGACGCCGCGGCGGAAGACGGCGAACAGCCGGCCGTGGTCTGCGGCGAGGACACGGTGACCCGTGGGCAGCTCCAGGCCTGGTCGGCCCGGATCACCTCACGTCTCACCGCGACCGGAGTGGGGCGCGGCGACCGGGTCGGCATCCTCGCCGAGCGCTCCACCGCGGCCGTGGCCGCCCTGCTCGGTGCGCTGGGGGCCGGGGCCGCCTACGTCCCCGTCGACCCGCTCAACCCCGACGAGCGGGTCACCGCCGTCCTGCGCGACGCGGACGTGTCGGCGGTGGTGGTCACGGGCTCGCTCGGGGAGCGCCTGTCCGGCCTCGGTCTCCCCCTGGTCCAGGCCGACGAGCCGGCCCTGCGCGCCGGTGCCGGCGACCAGGCCACGACCGCCGGCACCGAGGCCGTACACCCGTCGCTGCCCGGCGATCCGGAGGACGCCGCGTACCTGATCTACACCTCGGGAAGCACGGGCGCCCCCAAGGGCGTCCTGGTCGAACACGGCCACCTGGCCGCGTCCACCCTGGCCCGCCGCCAGGTGTACCCGGGCCGGCCCGTCTTCCTCCTGCTGTCCCCCCTCGCGTTCGACTCCTCGGCCGCCGGGCTGTGGGGCGCCCTCACCGCAGGGGGCCGGCTCGTCGTCGCCGACCAGAACGAGTTCCGAGCGCCCGACCAGGTGGTCCAGCTGGTGGAACGGCACGAGGTGACCCATATCCTCTGCGTGCCCTCGTTCTACGACACCGTGCTCGCCGCCGCCGAGCGGGACGGTCTGCACCGGCTGCGGACGCTCAGCACCGTGATCGTCGCCGGTGAGGCCCTCCCCGAGGCCCTGGTCCACCGGCATGCCGCCGCCCTCGGCGACACCGCCCTGGTCAACGAGTACGGCCCCACGGAGGCGACCGTCTGGGCCAGCCACCGACGCTGCGACCCCTCGCGGCCGGTGGACATCGGCGGCCCCATACCCGGTGCCCGCCTCTACGTTCTCGACGACGCCGGGCGACTGGTGCCCCGCGGGGCGACCGGCGAACTGTACATCGGCGGCACCGGCGTCTCCCGCGGCTACTTCGGGCGCGCGGAGGAGACCCGGCGGGCCTTCGTCCACGACCCGTTCGCCGACGACGGAAGCCGGATGTACCGCACCGGCGACCTGGTGCGATGGAGCGAGGAGGGCACTGTGGAGTTCCTGGGTCGGCGCGACAACCAGGTGAAGATCCGCGGACACCGGGTGGAACTGGAAGCCGTGGAGGCGGCCCTGCGCGCCTGCCCCGGCGTCCAGGACGCCGTGGTGGTCCCCGACGCGGACCGGAGCCGGCTCATCGGCTTCGTGCGGGCGGAGGGCGACCTGGATCTGGCACTGACCCGCAAACGAGTGGCCGGCACCCTGCCCGAGGTGGCTGTCCCCGCGCAGCTGCACAGCGTCGACGCGTTCCCCACGACCGCCAACGGCAAGACGGACCGGGCGGCGCTGACCGAGCAGGTCTCGGCACAGCTGGCCGAGCAGGCCTCGGCACAGGGGCAGCAGGCCCTGGAAGCGCCGCAGGCGGACACCCCGGGGGCCGACGGCCTCGTCCACCGCGTCGCCGCCGCGTGGGCCGAGGTGCTGAAGGTCTCCGACGTCCCGACGACGGTCAACTTCTTCGATCTCGGCGGGCATTCACTGCTGGTCATCCGGTTGCAGACCGCACTGGAGGAGCACACCGGGGTACGGCCCTCCTCACTCGACCTGTACCGGTGTACGACCGTCAAGGCGCAGGCCGAACTGATCGGGGCCGGGGCGACCGAACCGGCGACCACCACGGACTCGTCGGCCGACCGGGCCGAACGCGTCCGCAAGGCACGCGAGGTCCGCGCCCATCGCGCGCGGGCCAGGCGAGAGACCCTCTAGCGCCGCACCACCCCGCTCGTGGCAATGACGCCGCCGACCGGCTCACCGGCGGCGGCGTCATCCCCGTCATGTTCTCGGCAAGTTCTCTGCGCTCGGCAGCGGCGCTCCTGCAGGAGCGCCGCCGGCCGCCGGACCCGGCATGACAGCGAGCGCACCCCTGACCGTCCCACCCGGCATGACAGCGAGCGCACCCCTGACCGTCCCACCCGGCATGACAGCGAGCGCACCCCCGACCGTCCCACCCGGCCTTCCCCCGGCCCGCGCCGGCCCGTCGGCAGCCGACGGAACGCGCGGGCACAGCGAGAGACATGAGCATGCGATGACCTGGTTGAAACGCGTCACCCCTCGTCCCGAGGCCCGGCTGGTACTGATCTGCTTTCCGCACGCGGGCGGATCGGCGACCTTCTTCCGGGAGTGGGCCGCCGCGTTGCCCGACATCGAGGTCCACGCCGTGAGTTATCCCGGCCGGGCCCACCGCATCGCCGAACCGGTCCCGTCGGACCTGCGTCGGCTCGCCGCCGACATCGCGGACGCCGTGCGCCCCCTCATGGACCGGCCGACGGCCTTCTTCGGGCACAGCATGGGCGCGGCCGTCGCCTTCGAGACGGCGCTCGGCCTGCAGAGGGACGGCGCCTGCATCCCTCACCTCTTCGCCTCGGGCTGCCGTGCGCCGCACCTGCCGCGCCCCGGCCTGGGCGGCGGGAACGGCATCGACGAGGCCGCGGTGCTGGAGACGCTGATGAACCTCGGCGGGACCGACGCCGAAGTGTTCGCCGACCCTGCCCTGCGCGAGCTGGTACTCCCCTACGTCTACGGGGACCTACGGATGTTCGACGCCTACACCTACCGGCCCGGCGACGTGCTGCGGTGCCCGATCACCGCGATCGCCGGGAACACCGACGACCATGTGACCCCGGAACAGGCCGACGCCTGGTCCGTGATGACGCGGGAGTCCTTCCGCCGTGAACTGGTGCCTGGCGGCCACTTCTACCTGACTCCGGAACCGCCCTTCTCCACCATCCGTGAGTCGCTCCGCCACCTCAGCGGTGCCACAAAGGAACACACGCATTGACCTGCCGGATCCCGCGAGTCGGCGCTGCGTCCGGGGCTTTGGCGGCCCGCGTCACCGCGCCCGCACTCACCTGCTCTCTTCGCTCCTCTTTCCCATCCAGGACCGACAGATCCATCGAGTGAGCACCCCCACCAGAACGGCGACGACGATCGCCCCCCAGTCGATGACGTGCGGAAGCCCGGGAAAGAAGGCGAAGAAGGCGAGTGCCAGAGACAGCCCCGCCACGAACGCGGCGACCCCAGCCGACCGCCGTCGCGCCTCCCCTGGCTGTTCCCGCCCTTGCTGCTGATCGGTCATGAACGGCTCACTTCGTAATGTGGTGGCACTGACTCACCCGCCGCACCCCGTTGACGTAGAGATGCGCACACGCCTTTCCATAACGAGGCAACATCTGGGGAGAGTTGTTCCTCATGGGATCGATCCTGCACTCGGGGTGCGTTCGCCCCCGGGACGTTCGATAGGTCTTGTTGTTGGTGTCGGAGTACGTGAAATCGATCCGCCAGTTGCAGAACCCGCTGCTCAGCGCCCCGACAAAGGCACAGTCAACGCCTGCGTTCTGGTAGGTGATCTTCTTCCCGCCGCCTCGAATGATGTGTGTGAACAAGCAGCCGGTCGGAACCTTCATGGTCATGCCACCAACGCTGTACTCAAAGGTCCGGACAGGAGTCGACCCGACAGCGCCGGCCTGCGCCACCGAGGAACTCGTCAGTACGAGCGCCCACGCGGCAGCGAGGGCCATGAACAGCCTGGATCGACAAAGCGCACCCACGAACAATCCCCTTCCGGCGGAGAACCTCTTCCGACCGAAAAGAACTCCGTCGCCGCGATCATGTTTCTGGCCGATGGGATGGTTCACCGACTTGAGTGATCAAGAGATAGCGCGCTGACCAGCTGATCCGTTTCTTCGGTCCAACCCATCGAACTGCCCGCCAGTCACCACAGTCAGAGCCCGTTTCACACCGACTCAGGGGCGGCTCCACGGCCGAAGCACACACATCCCAGGCGAAGCGGCGCAGTCACGCAGTCGCCGTAGCTGATGTTGAGGTGACGTCCAAGGACCAGAATTGACTCGGTCGGCCCGCTACCCGCCCCTCCCGGACCACCTCTCGTGCCGCTTCACGACGCTCACCGTGACCGGTGTGGTGACGGTGTAGCGCGCGGGTGGTGGCTGCTGCGAGCAGACCGTCCAGTTGCTGCCCGCAAGGGGGATGCGGTGGCGGTCGAGTGCGTCCTCGCCCGCGAATTGACGGAATCCAGCGTTCCCGGCGGCCAGTTGTGCGCCGCGCAGCGTCTTCGCGCGTAAGTCCGGCAGCTCGGCGGTCTGTTGCTTGGCGTGCTGGGACAGGACGAGTGCGGCGATGACGGCGGCGATGGCGAGGAGGGCGGGGCCTTTGCGCATGGACGTCTCTCTCGGGAGGGGGCTGGGCGGGCGTCGCCGTGATACGGCGATGTGCCCGCACACGCGGTGCGGGCACATCGGTTCGTTCACTTGGTGCCGGTGAAATCAGGTTCCCTGTCTACGGGTTGACCGGGCGTGGGGACCGCTTGCGCGAGCTTCTCGCCCTCGATGTCGACGTGCGGCAGCCTGCGGTCGATCCAGCCGGGAAGGGACCAGGCGCGGTCGCCGAGCAGAGCCAGGACCGCGGGAACGATGGTCATGCGGACCACGAACGCGTCGAAGACGACGGCGGCGGCCAGACCGAACCCGAGCGACTTGATCATGGCGTCGTCGCCCCCGATGAAGCCGCCGAAGACGAAGGTCATGATGAGCGCGGCGGCGGTGACGACCTTGCCGCTGTGGCGGAAGCCCTCGGTGATCGCCTCGCGCGCGCCGGCGCCATGGACGTACGCCTCACGGATACGGGTGACGAGAAAGACCTGATAGTCCATGGCCAGGCCGAAGACGATGCCGACCGTGAGGATCGGCACAAGGCTCATGACCGGGCCGGTGGTCTCCAGTCCGAACAGGTCCTTGAACCAGCCCCACTGGAAGACCGCCACCATGGCACCGAAGGCGGCGAGCACGGACAGCAGGAAGCCGACCGCCGCCTTGAGCGGCACCAGGAGGGAGCGGAAGACGAGGATCAGGACGAGGAAGGCCAGGCCGACGACGAGGAGCACGTAGGGGACGATCGCCTTGGCGAACTTCGCGGCGACGTCGATGTTCAGGGCGGTGGTTCCGGTGACCAGGCCCTCGGCGCCCGCGGACGCACGGGTGTCCGCGGCCTGGCCGCGGATGTCGTTGACGAGGTTCTTGGTCGCCTCGCTGGAGGGCGCGCTCTTGGGAATGACGCTGACCATGGCCGTGTCGCCGACCGGGTTGTAGACGGCCGGGGCGACGGCGGCCACGTCCTTCAGTCCGGAGATGGTGTCGGTGAGTTCACCGACGGCCTTCTTCGTCGTCGTCGGGTCGGTGTCGTTGACGACGACGGTGAGCGGGCCGTTGAAGCCGGGACCGAAGGACTCGGCGAGCATGTCGTAGGCCCTGCGCTCCGTGCTGGACGCGGGCTTGGATCCGTCGTCGGGCAGGCTCAGTTCGAGCTTGGTGGTGGGCAGGGCGACCACGATCAGACCCACGGTCGCGATGATCAGGACCCGCCACGGGCGGCGCAGGACGAGACCCGCCCAGCGCTCGCCCAGGGGCGGCTTCCCGCTCGTGGGCGAGGTGCGGGTGGTCCGGCGGCGGGTGGCGCGGCCGAGTGCCCGCTCCGGGGCGAACGCGAGCAGGGCCGGGACCAGGGTGATGGCGACCAGGACGGCGACTACGACGGCGCCGGCGGCGGCCATGCCCATGGCCGTCAGGATGGGCAGGTTGACCACGGCCAGACCGACCAGGGCGATGACCACGGTCAGTCCGGCGAAGACCACGGCGGAGCCGGCCGTGCCGTTCGCGCGTGCGGCGCCTTCCTTGGCGTCGTGTCCGGCCGCTCGTTCGGAGCGGTAGCGCGAGACGATGAACAAGGCGTAGTCGATACCCACCGCGATGCCCAGCATGGTGGCCAGGGCCGAGGTGCTGCTGTTGAGGTCCAGGGCGGCGGTGAGCGCGGTGAGCGCGCTCATGGTGACGCCGACGCCGACGAGGGCGGTCAGCAGCGGCATGCCCGCCGCGGCGAACGAGCCGAAAGTGATGACCAGGATCACCGCGGCGAGCGCGAAACCGATCACCTCCGCGGAGCTCTGGGTTGCGGCGGGCGCCAGCGCGTCGCCGGACGCCTCGACGGTCAGCCCCTTGTCGCGGGCCTCTTCGAGGACCTTGTCGAGGTGCTTGTGGTCCGCGTCGGTCAGATCGACCGGCTTGGCCTGGTAGGTGACCTGCGCGTATGCGGTCGTCCGGTCGGCGCTGACGGTCTTGGCCTCGAAGGGGTCGGTGACCGAGGCGATGCGCGGCGAGGAGGCCTTGAGGTCCTCGACCAACGCGGTGACCTCGGCCCGAGGGCCGCTGCCGGTCAGTTTCTGCCCCTCGGGCGCCCTCATGACCACGCGGGCGCTCGCCCCGTCCGCGTTGGCGGCGGGGAACTTCTTGCCGAGCAGGTCGAGCGCCCTCTGCGATTCGATGCCGGGCAAGGTGATGCCCGAACTGCCGCTCCCGCTGCTGCCGGCCGCCGCGGCACCCGCGACGCCCAGCACAACCGCCCAGAGCAGCAGAACAAGCCAGCGGCGCTCGAAGGCACGCCGGCCGATCCGGTGCAGGAATGTAGCCATGAGAAAGACAGACTCCGTACGTCAATGACGAATGACGGGAAAGCGGCCGCGCGGCATCGCTCTTGGACGCCCGCGCCGGCCGGACGGCACGTCCAGGCACAGCAGCAGACGACAGGCAGCGCCCAAGGCCGCCGTTCTTCGTGGTCGGACAGGTCAGGACAGGTCAGGACAGGACAAGACGGGACAAGACGGGACAGGGGCAGGGCCCGGGCCGCTCACCCGGCGCCCCGCCCGGTGTGCCCGGCGCCCCGCCCCGTGTGCCGGGCGCCGTCCCCACAGGCCGCGGCACACACTTCGACACCCTGGTGTGCCCGGACCCGGCGCAATGGTCCGGGCACACCGCCCTTCGTCATCGACGGGCACACGGGGTGGGGCCGGCGCCGGGGGAACGTCGTGCCCTGTATCCATGCTGCGCCGCGCCCCACCGCCGCCACGTCAGCCGTGGGTAGGGACTGTGGCGCGCCCTGTCGGTCATCCGGCCGACATCACGGGAGTGCACCTGCTTTCTAGGCTGATGCCGTGGACTGGAATCTTCCGTTTTCGCCGGGGGTACGGCGGGTCATCACCGCGGCCGCAGTGGTGTCCCTGGGCCTGATGTGGGTGGCCGACATCGCCTTGCTGCACATGGCCGGGCCGCCGACACCGCCCACCACCTGGCTCCCGGTGTTCGTCACCGGCCCCCTGGCCGCGCTCGCGCTTCCCGGCACCCGCTTCTCGCCGCCGCTGCCGCTGCGGGCAGCGGGTGTAGCCGTCGCCTCCGCCACGCTGACCTTCGTATGCCTGTTCGTGCCGCAGACCGGGACGAACTACGGCTACCTGGAGGCCTTCGCACTGGTGTTCCTGATCGTCCGGGTGCTCGCCGAGACCCAGCCCGTCCGCACCGCGGCATGGACCGTCGCAGCCCTGGTCGTCAGCGCGCTGACGCTGTCGCTGCGTGCCCGTACGCTGGGCACCTTGGTGGCCGGCAGCTACACACTGACCGTCCTCCTTTCGCTGGGCATCGCCACGGGCTGCGCCATCCGCGCCCTGGAGGCCCGCAGAGAGCGCGCCGTGCGGGATGTGCGGCAGGCCGAGCGGCTCGCCTTGGCCCGAGACCTGCACGACCTCGTCGCCCACCACGTGACGGGCATCATCGTGCAGGCCAACGCGGCCCGGACCGTCCACGCGAGCGCACCCGAGAAGGTCCAACCGGCTCTGGAAGCGATCGCCCGGTCCGGAACGGAGACCCTGGAGTCGATGCGGCGCCTGGTGCGCGTTCTGCGCGAGGACGATCACGAGCCCCTGCGCCCCGGGGATCTGCTCTCCGAACTCGCGGGCCTCGTCGCCGAGTTCACACGCCACCGGCCCGAGGCGCCCGCAGCCCGGTTCGAGGCCACCGCGGCGGCACGGACGAGCGGATTCAGCCCCGAGGCCGAGACATCCGTGCATCGGGTGGTCCAGGAAGCCCTCACCAATGTGCACCGGCACGCCCCGGGTGAGCGGGTGACCGTACGCCTCGACGCCGCCCCGGACTGGCTGTACGTCACGGTCACCAACGGCACGCCACACCGCCTCCCCGGCGGCCCGGCAGGCGGCCGGAGCGGCTTCGGGCTGATCGGTCTGCGCGAGCGCGTCGAGGCACTCGACGGCACGTTCTGGGCCGGTGCCACGGGCCCCGGTCAGTGGGAAGTGCGGGCAGGGCTCCCCCGCTCCCTCACGGATGGCCGCCCCGTGAGGTGACCACACCGTTCTCCCACGCCCAGGCCGCGACCTCGACACGGTTGCGGGCCTCGGTCTTCGACTGGATCCGGGCCAGGTAGGTCTTCACCGACGACAGCGACAGGAACAGCTCGTCGGCGATCTCCTGGTTGGTGCGCCCCACGGCCACAAGCCGCGTGATCTCCGTCTCCCGGGTGCTCAGCCCGGCGGCCTCCCGCGGCCCTTGGTCGACGGGACCGTACGGCAACCGCCGCAGCAGCCGTACGGTGACCGAGGGTGACACGAGCGCATCACCGCGCGAGGCCGCCCGTACCGCCTCCACCAGCAGCGCGGGGGGCGCGTCCTTGAGCAGGAACCCGCAGGCGCCGAACCGCAGCGCGTCGCGCACATAGTCGTCCTGGTCGAAGGTGGTGATCACGACGACGTTGGTCACGGCAGCGTCGGTCTGTTCGCCCACCAGCGTGCGGGTGACCTCCAGACCGTCCATGCGGGGCATCCGGATGTCGACCAGCACCACCTGGGGCTCCAACCGGCGGGCCAGCTCGACGCACTCCACACCGTCTCGGGCCACGCCCACGACCCGGATGCCGGGCTGGGCGTCGAGGATCATCTCGAAGCCCGCCCGCACCAGCTCCTGATCGTCCGCGATCACCACATCGATCAGCTCATCGGCCACTCTCGGTTCCTTTCGATCCCCCTACGCGACCCGCCTCGCCCTGGGGGACGCACTGCCCTGGGTCCGTACCTGTGCCGCCGGCGCACACAAGTCCCCGGAGCGTCCCTACCCGCCCGCGAAACGCGGTCGGCCGCCTGACCGAGCCGGCCCCACCCCGGCACCACCCGCAGAACAACCAGCAGCACGAAAAGCAGGGCCCCGACCGTGAGATACCTCACCGCCGGGGCCCTGTCGCGTCACTGTCCGGGCCGGGGCCCACCACAACAACGAGAAACGGGCCCCACCAGGACTTTCGTCTCTGGTGAAGACCCGTTTCGTCGGTTCTTCTGGTGCGCGAGGGGGGAGTTGAACCCCCACGCCCTTGCGGGCACTGGAACCTGAATCCAGCGCGTCTGCCTATTCCGCCACCCGCGCATTGGGTGTGTCGTCCGTCTCCCACCAAGTGGTGCGAGCGCCTGTCGACATGCAGAAGATTAGCACGCTGTCAGGGGTGGAATCACATCCCTTTCCCGCTGCCCCCGGGCCCCCGCACGGCTGCCCGCCCGGGCTCCCGCGCAGGCCACCTCCCCCATGGCGGCGACGGCGCTCACCGCACGTCTCGGCCAGAACCGGTTCACGTATCAACCTCGTACCGGTCCTGGACATCTCCCCAGGAGCAGGACGGGCTGCACAGTCAGGTGCGGGACACTGGTCTCGGGGCGCCTCTACGATCCAGGGCAGGAGTAGTGCCGGGAAGAGTTCGAAGAGGGGCCTCTCAGGGAACTTCGGGAGGGGACTTCGGAAGCGTCGACGACCAGTCGACCGGGCCGACAGGGGGAACCAGCCGATTTCCCGACGCGTGGATACGATCAGTAAGCAGTACCAGCAGGACCCGCGGAACAAGCGCGGCTCGCAGGACCCGCGGACCGAGCAAGATCCGCGGGACACGCAAGACCCGCACGCCGAGCAGGACACGCAACACCCGCAGGACCAGGACGGCTACGAAGGAGGAGGTGCCCCATGGGAGTCCTGAAGAAGTTCGAGCAGCGTCTCGAAGGTCTGGTCAACGGCACCTTCGCCAAGGTGTTCAAGTCCGAGGTCCAGCCCGTGGAGATCGCCGGAGCACTCCAGCGCGAGTGCGACAACAACGCCACGATCTGGAACCGCGACCGGACCGTCGTACCCAATGACTTCATCGTGGAGCTGAGCACGCCGGACTTCGAGCGCCTGAGCCCCTACTCCGGCCAGCTCGGCGACGAGCTCGCCGGCATGGTGCGCGACTACGCGAAGCAGCAGCGCTACACCTTCATGGGAACCATCAAGGTCCACCTGGAGAAGGCGGACGACCTCGACACCGGTCTCTACCGGGTGCGCAGCCGTACGCTCTCCTCCTCCAGCAACCAGCAGGCTCCCGAGCGCGCCCCCGCGGGCCCCGCACCGATGGCCCCGCGCGGACAGGGCGCCCCGGGTGGTGGCTACGGCTACCCACCGGCGGCCGCTCCCCCCATGCCGTCCGCGCCGCCACCCGGCGGACGCCCCGGCCCCGCGCCCACGGGCCAGCGGCCCGGCGCGGCACCCGCCGCCCAGACCGGCGGCCGGATGCGGCACTGGATCGAGATCAACGGCACCCGCCACCAGATCTCCCGCCCGACGCTGGTGCTGGGCCGCAGCACCGAAGCCGACGTGCGGATCGACGACCCCGGCGTATCCCGCCGGCACTGTGAGATCCGGACCGGAACGCCCTCGACGATCCAGGATCTCGGGTCCACCAACGGCATCGTGGTGGACGGGCAGCACACCACCCGCGCTACGCTCCGCGACGGCTCGCGGATCGTCGTGGGCAGCACCACCATCATTTACCGGCAAGCCGAAGGGTGAAGCGGGGGCAATGTCAGAGCTGACCCTCACGGTCATGCGGCTGGGTTTCCTGGCCGTACTGTGGCTGTTCGTGATCGTGGCCGTGCAGGTCATCCGCAGCGACCTGTTCGGAACGCGCGTCACTCAGCGCGGCTCGCGCCGGGACGCCAACAGGCCGCAGCAGGCCGCGCGCCAGGCCGCGCCGCCACAGCAGCGCCAGCAGACCGCACCGAGCGGCGGCGGCGGTGGCCGTCAGCGCCGCGGCGCCCCCACCAAGCTGGTCGTCTCCGAGGGCACCCTCACGGGCACCACGGTGGCGCTCCAGGGGCAGACCATCACGCTCGGCCGCGCGCACGACAGCACCATCGTGCTGGACGACGACTACGCTTCCAGCCGTCATGCCAGGATCTATCCGGACCGGGACGGCCAGTGGATCGTCGAGGACCTCGGCTCCACCAACGGCACGTATCTCGACCGGAGCCGACTGACGACTCCCACGCCCATTCCGCTGGGCGCGCCGATCCGCATCGGCAAGACCGTCATCGAGCTGCGGAAGTAGTACGACAATGAGCGAGCGGAGCGAGCACGCAGCGGCGGTCCACCCGACGGGCCCCGGCGCGCTCCCGACCGGAGGGTGGGCACCGTGCGGATGTACCCGGAGCCGACGGGCGAGGTGCGCATGAGTCTGTCACTGCGCTTCGCCGCCGGATCGCACAAAGGCATGATCCGCGAGGGCAACGAGGACTCGGGCTACGCCGGTCCCCGCCTGCTCGCGATCGCCGACGGGATGGGCGGCCAGGCCGCCGGTGAGGTCGCCAGCTCCGAGGTGATCTCGACCATCGTCGCGCTCGACGACGACGTACCCGGCTCCGACATCCTCACCTCGCTCGGCACCGCCGTGCAGCGCGCCAACGATCAGCTGCGCCTGATGGTCGAGGAGGATCCCCAGCTCGAAGGCATGGGCACGACGCTCACCGCCCTGCTGTGGACCGGCCAGCGGCTCGGCCTCGTCCACGTCGGCGACTCCCGCGCGTATCTGCTGCGGGACGGCGTGCTGACGCAGATCACGCAGGACCACACCTGGGTGCAGCGCCTCGTCGACGAGGGACGCATCACCGAAGAGGAAGCCACCACCCACCCGCAGAGGTCTCTCCTCATGCGCGCGCTGGGCAGCGGCGACCACGTCGAGCCCGACCTCTCCATCCGCGAAGTCCGCGCCGGCGACCGGTACCTGATCTGCTCCGACGGCCTCAGCGGCGTCGTCTCCCACCAGACGATGGAAGACACCCTCGCCAGCTACCAGGGCCCGCAGGAGACCGTGCAGCAGCTGATCGAGCTCGCGCTGCGCGGCGGCGGCCCGGACAACATCACGGTCATCGTGGCCGACGTCCTCGACATCGACGGCGGGGACACCCTCGCCGGGCAGCTCTCCGACACCCCGGTCGTGGTGGGCGCGGTCGCCGAGAACCAGCACCAGCTGCACGACAACGGCGCCATGCAGACACCCGCGGGCCGTGCCTCCAGCCTCGGCCGTCCGGTGCCCGGACAGGGTGGCGGCGGCGAGTTCGGCCCGCCCGGCAGCGGCGACACCACCGGCTACGTACCGACGGGCGGCTTCGGCGGCTACTCCGACGAGGACTTCGTCAAACCGCGCGCCGGACGCAAGTGGCTGAAGAGATCCCTCTACACCGCGCTCGTGCTCGCCGTCATCGGCGGCGGCCTGTACGGCGGCTACCGCTGGACGCAGACGCAGTACTACGTCGGCACCAAGGGCGAGCACGTCGCGCTGTACCGGGGCATCAGCCAGGACCTGGCCTGGGTCTCGCTCTCGAAGGTGGAGAAGGACCACCCCGAGATCGAACTCAAGTACCTGCCGCCCTACCAGCAGAAGCAGGTCAAGGGCACCATCACCGAAGGCGGCCTCAGCGACGCGCAGAAGAAGATCGACGAGCTCGCGGTGCAGGCCTCCGCGTGCAAGAAGGATTCCGAGCGCCGCGCGGCCGAGAGCGCGAACAACGCCAAGACCGGCGAAGGGCAGGCCGGCGGAACCACGGGAACCACCAAGTCCTCCCTGACGTCCAAGGCCACGTCCAGCCCGAGCCCGACCCCGTCGAACTCGGCACCGTCGTCCTCCAAGTCCACGACCGCACCCACTCCCACACCCGGCCCCAGCCTCTCCGACGAAGAGCAGAAGCTGGTCTCGCTGTGCGGTAAGCAGTAAGCAGCCGTGAGGGGCCCTGTCACACGATGAGCAGTAGTACGAACACGCCGACGCATCACACGTCCACGATCGGCTCGATCGGCACACCGAGTCGGCGCAACACCGAGCTGGCGCTCCTGGTGTTCGCCGTCGTCATCCCGGTGTTCGCCTACGCCAACGTAGGCCTGGCCATCAACGACCAAGTGCCGTCGGGCCTGCTGGGCTACGGCCTGGGCCTCGGCCTGCTGGCCGGCGTCGCCCATCTCGTCGTACGGAAGTTCGCCCCGTACGCGGACCCGCTGTTGCTGCCCCTGGCCACGCTGCTGAACGGGCTCGGTCTGGTCGTCATCTGGCGGCTCGACCAGTCCAAGCTGCTGCAGTCGATCGGCCAGGCCGGCAACGCGGCGCCCCGCCAGCTGCTGTACACCGCGCTGGCCATCGCCCTGTTCGTCGTCGTGCTGATCTTCCTCAAGGACCACCGCGTCCTGCAGCGCTACACCTACATCTCCATGGTCGGCGCGCTGGTCCTGCTGCTGCTCCCGCTGGTCCCGGGCCTCGGCGCCAACATCACCTACGGCGCCAAGATCTGGATCTCGGTCGCCGGATTCTCCATCCAGCCCGGTGAGTTCGCGAAGATCGTGCTGGCGGTCTTCTTCGCCGGCTACCTGATGGTCAAGCGCGACGCGCTGGCCCTCGCCAGCCGCCGCTTCATCGGCCTGTACCTGCCGCGCGGCCGCGACCTCGGCCCGATCCTCGTCGTCTGGACGATCTCGATCCTCATCCTGGTCTTCGAGACCGACCTCGGTACGTCACTGCTGTTCTTCGGAATGTTCGTCATCATGCTGTACGTCGCCACCGAGCGGACCAGCTGGATCGTCTTCGGTCTGCTGATGTCCGCGGCCGGCGCGGTCGGCGTGGCGAGCTTCGAACCGCACGTCCAGACGCGTGTGCAGGCCTGGCTCGACCCGATGCACGAGTACATGCTCAGCCAGGCCGGGGTCAGGGACGGCGTCGTCCACTCCGAGCAGGCCATGCAGGCGCTGTGGGCGTTCGGCTCCGGCGGCACCCTCGGCACCGGCCTCGGCCAGGGCCACTCCGAGCTGATCAAGTTCGCCGCCAACTCCGACTTCATCCTCGCCACCTTCGGCGAGGAGCTGGGCCTGGCCGGCATCATGGCGATCCTGCTGATCTACGGCCTGATCGTGGAGCGCGGCATCCGCACCGCCCTCGCCGCCCGCGACCCGTTCGGCAAGCTGCTCGCCGTCGGTCTGTCCGGTGCCTTCGGACTCCAGGTCTTCGTGGTCGCCGGCGGCGTCATGGGCCTGATCCCGCTGACCGGTATGACCATGCCGTTCCTCGCCTCCGGCGGTTCCTCCGTCATCGCCAACTGGGCCCTGATCGCCATCCTCATCCGCATCAGCGACACCGCGCGCCGCCCGGCGCCCGCCCCCGCCCCGAACCCCGACGCCGAGATGACCCAGGTGGTCCGCCCGTGAACAAGCCCCTGCGCCGGATCGCGCTCTTCTGCGGGCTGCTCGTCCTCGCGCTGCTCATCCGCGACAACTGGCTCCAGTACGTCCAGGCGGACGAGCTGCGGACCGACCCGAAGAACCGCCGCGTCACCATCGAGCGATACGCCACACCGCGCGGCGACATCATCGTGGACGGCGACCCGATCACGGGGTCCACGAAGTCCACCAACAGCGACTTCGAGTACAAGCGGAGCTACAAGAACGGCCCGATGTGGGCCCCCGTCACCGGGTACGTCTCCCAGGCCTTCGGCGCCAGCCAGCTGGAGAACCTCGACGACGGCATCCTCACCGGCAACGACGACCGGCTCTTCTTCCGCAACACCCTCGACATGGTCACGGGCAAGAAGAAGCAGGGCGGCAACGTCGTCACCACCCTCAACGGCGCCGCGCAGAAGGCCGCCTTCGAGGGCCTGGGCAACAAGAAGGGCGCCGTCGCAGCGATCGACCCCAAGACGGGCGCGATCCTGGCGCTGGCCTCCACCCCGTCGTACGACCCGTCGTCGTTCGCCGGCAACTCCAACACGGACTCGAAGGCCTGGAACAAGCTCCAGAAGAAGAACGACCCCGACGACCCGATGCTCAACCGGGCGCTGCGCGAGACCTACCCGCCGGGCTCCACCTTCAAGGTCGTCACCGCCGCCGCGGCGCTGGAGAACGGGCTGGTCCCCGACGCGGACACCAAGACGGACTCGCCGGACCCGTGGACCATGCCGGGCACCACCACCAAGCTGCCCAACGAGGGCAACCTCCCCTGCAAGAACGCCACGCTGCGCACCGCGCTCCAGGTCTCCTGCAACACCGTCTTCGGCAAGATCGGCGCGGACCTCGGCAACGACAAGATGCTGGCCGAGGCGAAGAAGTTCGGCTTCGGTTCCGAGCAGTTCACCCCGGTCCGCTCCAACGCGTCGGTCTTCTCCGACGGCATGAACACCTCGCAGACCGCGCTGTCCTCGATCGGCCAGTACAACACCGCCGCGACCCCGCTGCAGATGGCCATGGTGGCCTCCGCGGTGGCAAATCAGGGCACGCTGATGAAGCCGTACATGGTCAGCGAGCTGAGCACGCACAACCTGGACGTCATCGAGCACACCGACCCGCAGAAGCTGAGCCAGCCGCTCTCCCAGAAGAACGCGCAGGTGCTGCAGTCGATGATGGAGACGGTGATCAAGCCGGGCGGCACCGGCACGAAGGCCGCGATCCCCGGTGTGACCGTCGGTGGCAAGACGGGCACCGCCCAGCACGGCGTCGACAACAGCGAGAAGCCGTACGCCTGGTTCATCTCGTACGCCAAGCTCCCCGACGGCAGCTCGCCGGTCGCCGTGGCCGTGGTGGTCGAGGACGGCAGCGCCAACCGTGACGACATCTCCGGTGGCGGTCTCGCCGCCCCCATCGCAAGGGACGTGATGAAGGCAGTCATCGACAGCAAGAAGTGACCCCGCTCACGTCCCCTTCACATCGGTGCACGTTGCGATACCGGTCCTGTATCGGGTGACGATTCTGGCCAGGTCACAGAAGCGGAGCCGGGTACGGTATGCCCGGACAGCACACCGCCGGACCACACAAGGGTGCGGTCGGGACCGACGGAGAGGGCTGGTAGGTAGCTATGGAAGAGCCGCGTCGCCTCGGCGGCCGGTACGAGCTGGGCCAGGTGCTCGGCCGTGGTGGCATGGCGGAGGTCTACCTCGCGCATGACACCCGGCTCGGCCGCACCGTGGCGGTGAAGACGCTGCGAGCAGACCTCGCACGCGACCCGTCGTTCCAGGCCCGGTTCCGCCGGGAGGCCCAGTCGGCCGCCTCGCTCAACCATCCCGCGATCGTCGCCGTGTACGACACGGGTGAGGACTACATCGACGGGACCTCCATTCCGTACATCGTGATGGAGTACGTCGACGGGTCCACGCTGCGCGAGCTGCTGCACTCGGGCCGCAAGCTGCTGCCCGAACGTGCCATGGAGATGACCATCGGCATCCTCCAGGCGCTCGAGTACTCCCACAGAAACGGCATCGTCCACCGCGACATCAAGCCGGCGAACGTCATGCTGACGCGCAACGGCCAGGTCAAGGTGATGGACTTCGGCATCGCCCGCGCCATGGGCGACGCCGGTATGACGATGACGCAGACCGCCGCGGTCATCGGGACGGCCCAGTACCTCTCGCCGGAGCAGGCGAAGGGCGAGCAGGTCGACGCCCGCTCGGACCTCTATTCGACCGGTTGCCTGCTGTACGAGCTGTTGACGGTCCGCCCGCCGTTCATCGGCGACTCCCCGGTGGCCGTCGCGTACCAGCACGTACGGGAGGAAGCGCAGCCCCCGTCCGTCTTCGATCCCGAGATCACGCCCGAGATGGACGCGATCGTCCTGAAGGCGCTGGTCAAGGACCCGGACTACCGGTACCAGTCCGCCGACGAGATGCGCGCCGACATCGAGGCCTGCCTCGACGGCCAGCCCGTCGCGGCGACCGCCGCCATGGGCTCGGTCGGCTACGGCGGGTACCCCGACGACCAGCCGACGACGGCCCTGCGGTCCGGCGACGCGCAGGCCACGTCCATGCTGCCCCCGATGAACCCGGACGACGGCGGCTACGGCTACGACGACCGCCCCGACCGCCGCCGCCAGAAGAAGAACAACACCTCCACGATCCTGCTGGTCGTGGCCGGCGTGCTGGTCCTCGTCGGCGCGATCCTGATCGGCAAGTGGGCATTCGGCGGCGGAGGCACGAGCAACGACTCCCTCGAGGCCCCGAACTTCGTCAGCCAGACGCTGAAGGACGCCCAGAAGATGGCGACCAACAGCGAGGTGAAACTGTCGTCCACGGAGAAGCCCTGCGAGAAGGAGCCCAAGGGCAACATCTGCTCGCAGGACCCGGCCGCGGGTACGACGGTGAAGAAGGGCGACACGATCAACGTGGTCGTGTCCACGGGAGCGCCGAAGGTGGCGGTGCCGAACGTTCTCGACAAGACCGCGGACGAGGCCACGCAGATCCTCGAGGCCGACAAGTACCAGTTCAAGGTCAAGACGAAGTACCAGGAGTCGACGGGGACACCGAACATCGTCCTGGAGCAGGACCCGGGGCTCGGCGACGAGGTGCAGAAGGGGTCGGTGATCAACCTCACCGTCTCCAAGAAGAAGAAGCAGTCCGTCGTCCCGGACGTCACCGGCAAGTCCTGCGACCAGGCGACCCAGCAGATGACGCAGAACAACCTCGTCGGTGAGTGCACCGACGTCGAGACCAACGACCCCAACCTGGTCGGCAAGGTCATCCAGACGGTCCCGGCGGCCAACGCACAGGCCGACCCCGGCTCCAAGGTGTCGATCCAGATCGGCAAGGCCGCCCAGCAGAACCAGGTGACCGTCCCGACCCTGACGAATCAGACGCTCAAGGACGCGAAGAAGGCCATCGAGGACGCGGGCCTACAGGTCGGCAACATCACCGGCTCTCAGGACGACAACGCCATCGTGTTCGTCCAGGACCCGCAGCCCGGCAGCCAGGTCGCCGAGGGCACCCCGATCAATCTGACCGCGGCGGGCGGGAACAACGGCGGCAACAACAACGGCGGTACGAACATCTTCGGTGGCGCCACCGGCTAGGCACCGCTGAGCAAGCCTGAACACGACTGTGCCCCGCCCGGGATTCCTCCAGGCGGGGCACGGTCCGTTCGGTTCACCGCTCGCTCAGCGAAGCTCCTGGCCTGGCAAGGCCTCTAGCGAAGCTCCTTCGGCGGCGTCCGGTCGCTGTTCACCTTGTCCACGCGTTCCAGTTCGCCCCAGACGACGTAGCGGTAGCGGGAGGTGTAGACGGGGGTGCAGGTCGTCAGGGTGATGTAGTGGCCGGGCTTCGTCTTGCCGGACTGCTTGGGGACCTGCTGGAGGACCTTGACGTTGTACTTCGAGGTCTCCGGGAGGATGTCGTAGACCTTGTAGACGTACCACTTGTCCTTGGTCTCGAAGACGATCGGGTCGCCCTTTTTGATCTTGTCGATGTTGTGGAACTTGGCGCCGTGGCCGTCGCGGTGGGCGGCGAGGGCGAAGTTGCCGTTCTTGCCGGTCATCGGCAGGGACGCCTTGACGGGGTCCGTGTAATAGCCGGCGACACCGTCGTTGAGGACGGTGGTCGACGTGCCCTTCTCGACGAGCACCTCGCCGTTCTTCATCGCCGGGACGTGCAGGAATCCGATACCCGCCTTGGTGTCCAGGGCACCCGGACCGCCCTTGTCCTGCGCCCATTTGTCGCGGACCTTGTCGCCCTGCTTGTTGGCCTCGCGGTCCGCGACGACATTCGTCCACCACAGGGAGTAGACGACGAACAGGCCGAGCACCAGACCCGCGGTGATGAGGAGTTCACCGAGGCCGCTGACCGCCATCGCGATGCGGCCGGAGCCGCGGCGGCGCCGTGCGGGCGCGTCGGTGTCGACGTCGGCTGCGGATTCGGCGCGCTCGTCGTGGTCGGTCCTCGCTGCCACTGTGCATCTGCCCCGTCTGGTCTGTCTCAGGTTGTCTCACGGGCACCCGCGCGCGTGCTCGTGCGTGCTCTCACGCGTGCTCGTGCGTGCTCTCAGTTGACGAGCGCGTCCGGCTTGCCCTTGCTGCGCGGCCGGTCCTCGACCATCTTGCCCCAGACGATCATCCGGTACTTGCTGGTGAATTCCGGCGTGCAAGTGGTCAGTGTGATGTAGCGGCCCGGCTTGGTGAAAGTCGAACCCTTGGGTATCGGGTCCAGCACGCTCGTATTGCTCGGCTGCGTCACCGGCAGGATCGAGGTCATCTCGTAGACGTAGTAGTCGTCCTGCGTCTCCACCACGATCTGGTCACCCGGCTGGAGCCGGTTGATGTACCGGAACGGCTCCCCGTGCGTATTGCGGTGCCCCGCGAGCCCGAAGTTGCCCGTCTTGGCGTCCGGCATCGCGGTCTTCGTCGCACCCTCGCCGTAGTGGCCCACCATCCCGCGGTCGAGCACCTTCGTCTTGCTCGTGCCCTCCGCGATCGGCGCGACCACGTCCAGCTTGGGGATGTGCAGGATGGCGAACCCCTGCCCGGGCGCGAAGGTCCCCGGATTCCGCTTGCCGTTCGCCCAGTCCTGCTGAAGGTGGTGCGCGGCGCTGCCCGCCTGCTGATGCGCCCGCACGTTCGACCACCACAACTGGTAGGTCACGAAGAGCAGCATCAGCACGCCGGTCGTGATGAAGACCTCGCCGATCACCCGGCTCGCGATGACGCCGGCGCTGGGCTTGCGCGCCCGCGCCGCCCGCCGGGCCTCCATCCGGCTGAGAGGCGCCTGGGAGGCCTCCTCCGCCGCCTCCCGGGGATCCTGGGCCTCCTGGGGCTTCAGGGGCTCCAGGGGCTCCTGAGCGCCTCCACGCCGCCCGTGACGCCGGGACGCCTTCCGTCGCGCCGCGCGGCCCCCTGGGACCGGTACGGCCGCGCCGGTGGCCCTCTTCGCTATTCGGGGCGCGTCCGGGAGACGCAGCGCCACCGTCTCGTCGTCCAAGGGCCGGAGCGCGGCGACGGATTCCTCGTACGGCGCGGTGACCGGTTCCTCGTACGGCAGGGAGTACGTCTCTTCGTACGGCGGCGGAGACGCCTGCTGCGGCTGCGTGGGCTGCCGCGCCTCGCGCGGCGGCTGCTGCACCGGCTGCGGTTGCCGGACCGTCTGCGGCTGCGGCTGCGGTCGCCCAACCGGCTGTTCCTGTGACCGCGGAACCGGCTGGGGCTGCGGAACCGGCTGCGGCTGGGGCTGGGAAACCGGCTGGGGCTGCGGCTGGGAAACCGGCTGGGGCTGCTGCAATGGCGAAGGCTGCTGCGCCGCCCCCTGCCCCGCGTACCAGTCGCGCGCGTACCCCTCCGGGTCGTACCACTCCTCCTGCTGACCGGTCGGCCGCTGCCCGGGCAGCGGATCCGTCAGCGGGTCCGCGAGCCGCTCGACCGCCGCCTCGAATGCGCCCGGATTACCCAGCGCACCGGCGTTACCCAGGCCACCCGCATCCCCCAGGCCACCGGCGCCGCCCAGGACACCGGCGTCACCCAAGGCACCCGCGCCCTCAAACGCGTCAGCGCCCCCGTACGCGGCCTCGCCGCCGTAGGGGGAGCTGTCGCGCTCGGGGCGCAGCGCGGTCACGCCGTGGCCCTGCCCACCACCGGGGCGAGCCCCGCCGACCTCGCCACGGCCACCTTGTCGCCGCACTCCATCAGCCAGTTGGCAAGCATCCGGTGGCCGTGTTCGGTCAGCACCGACTCGGGGTGAAACTGCACGCCCTCGACGGGCAGTTCACGGTGGCGCAGCCCCATGATGATCCCGTCGTGGGTCCGGGCCGTGACCTCCAGCTCGTCCGGCACGGTCTCGGGCTCGGCCGCCAGCGAGTGGTAGCGCGTGGCGGTGAAGGGCGAGGGCAGCCCCTCGAAGACGCCCTTGCCCTGGTGCTCCACGAGCGAGGTCTTGCCGTGCAGCAGCTCGGGCGCGCGGTCCACCACCCCGCCGTACGCCACCTGCATCGACTGCATGCCGAGGCAGACGCCGAAGACGGGGACGCCGGTCGCGGCGCAGTGCCGGACCATGTCGACGCAGACCCCGGCTTGTTCGGGAGTCCCTGGGCCCGGGGAGAGGAGCACGCCGTCGAAGCCGTCCTGGGCGTGCGCGGTCGACACCTCGTCGTTGCGCAGCACCTCGCACTCGGCGCCCAACTGGTACAGGTACTGGACCAGGTTGAAGACGAAGCTGTCGTAGTTGTCCACGACGAGGATGCGCGCGCTCACTGGTTGTCCACCGTCACGTCGTTGAAGGGAAGCAGCGGTTCGGCCCAGGGGAAGACGTACTGGAAGAGCACGTAGACCACCGCGAGGACCAGTACGAGTGAGATCAGCGCCCTCACCCATACGCTCCCCGGCAGATGCCGCCAGATCCAGCCGTACATGCCGTCCCTTCCGTCGCACCACGGCACCGGAGCCACTTCACACACCATCGGACTCATGCCGTACTGCACCAGACTAACGGCGTAGAGCCTCCGGTTTCCCGGCCTCCACAGGCTGCGTGGAATCCAGGTGTGCCCAGACGATCAGCCGGTGGCTGTGTCCCCACTCCGGGTCGCAGGTGGTCAGCGTGAGATAGCGCCCCGGACGCGTGTACCCGGACGTACGTGGCACAGGGTCGATCACCTCAATGTCCGAGGGCACGGTTTTGTAGGGGCCTTTGTCGATCCGATACGTGAACCACGTCGTCCCGTTCGTCAGCACCACCGCGTCGCCCCGGCGCAGCTTCGGAAAGTCCTTGAACGGATCCCCGTACGTGCGCCGGTGGCCGGCGACCGCGAAGTTCCCCGTCTGCCCGAGCTGGGCCGTGCCCCGGTAGTGGCCGAGCCCCTTCTTCAGGACGTCCGTGGCGGTGCCTTCGAGCACGGGCTTGTTCCACGTGAAACCAAGCCGCGGGATGTACATCACCGCGAAGGGCTTGCCGTACGCGTAGGGTCCGGGCGCCTTCGGGCTCTCGGTGCCGGCCGGGGCACCCGGGGAAGGCGGCTTCGGATCCTGGGCCACCGCGCCCTTCGACCACTGCTTCTGGAGTACGTCGATCTGGTGGTTCATCGCGCTGTCGGCCTTCACGCCCGTCCAGAACAGCACGTAGACCACGAAGAGCACGATCAGGGCGCCGACGGTGATGCACAGTTCGCTGATCGTCCTGACGACCACACGCACCGACACAGGTCCCCCCAGCGGTAGCGGCTCCAGCTACTCCACAGGCTTCGCGTAGTGGAGATCCACTGTGCCCGAGTAGCCGGGAAGAGTCACCGTCCCCTCCTCCTCGACTTTCCAGCCGAGCCCGTAGACGTTGACGTACACCATGTAGTTCTGGATCGCCGGAGAGGCGGCGAGCGCCTTCTGGAGCTTCTGCGGGTCACCGACAGCAGTGATCTTGTACGGGGGCGAGTAGACGCGGCCCTGGAGGATCAGGGTGTTGCCGACGCAGCGCACGGCGCTGGTGGAGATCAGCCGCTGGTCCATCACCTTGATGCCCTGGGCGCCGCCCTGCCACAGGGCGTTCACCACGGCCTGGAGGTCCTGCTGGTGGATGACCAGGTAGTCGGGCTGCGGCTCGGGGTAGCCGGGCAGCTTGGCCGTCGCGTTCGGCGGCGCGTCGTTGAGGGTGACCGTGACGGCCTCGCCCTTGAGCTTCTGAGTACCGGCGTTCTTCTCCAGTGCGGCGAGCCTGTCGGCCTCGGCCTTCGTGCCGCCGTTCTCCCGCCCGGCCAGGCCGTCGACGTCGTCACGCAGGGCGCCGTTGGACTCGTCCAGCGACGCGTTCTTGTGGCTGCGCTCCTGGATCAGGTCGGAAAGCTTCAGCAAGGACGTGTCCGTGCGGATATTGGTGCCCTTGGCCGTATTGAAGCTCGTGAAGAAAATGAGGCCGGCGAGAGCGAAGACGGCCGCGGTGAGCACGCGTACGGGCCGGAAACGGCGCGTACCGGCAGGACTCGAACCCGTCCCTGGGGAGTCGGCAGAATTGCTCAACGTACCCTTATCTCCTTCGGCGCCGCGGAAGCACTACGCTAACGGACGCCCGGGGGAGCACTCAGTGTCCCCTTGTACGCTGCCCCGGAGCCCGCCCCAGTTCCCTGCGCGGCCACGCAGCGCATCGACAGGAGAGACCCTCGTGCCGAAGTCACGTATCCGCAAGAAGGCCGACTACACGCCGCCCCCGGCGAAGCAGGCGACCAATATCAAGCTGACCAACCGCGGCTGGGTCGCACCGGTCATGCTGGCCATGTTCCTCATCGGTCTCGCCTGGATCGTCGTCTTCTACGTGACGGACGGCACCCTTCCGATCGACGCCCTCGACAACTGGAACATCGTGGTCGGCTTCGGTTTCATCGCGGCGGGGTTCGGCGTCTCCACGCAGTGGAAGTAGCGCCGGCGGGGGCGTCCGCGACGCCCCCGTCAGTAGCTCTGCCCACGGCTATCCACTGAGTTATCCACAGCGGTTGTCCACAGGTGGAAAAGAAAGACGATCTGTGGATAACTCATCTGCGGTTGACGCCGGTGTGACTGACCTACCGGGATCCGCAAACGTGTTCGCCCCCTGTCCGACCTGGGAAAACCCGGGTCAGCGACAGGGGGCACAGCTGTTCCCACACAGCGTGCACAAGATCCGCCACTATCTGTGGACAACCTCGGTCCCCAGGCGAGTCCGAGCCACCTTCTCAGGTGAGCCCGGGCCCATCCCCGGATGAGCTCGGACAGCCCCTCAGGTGAGCTGAGCGGTCCTGACCAGCGTCGTGACCACCACAGCGGCCAGGACCAGTGCGCACACCCCGTACTGGATGAGGGTCCGCCGCTCCCGCGGTGCGTGGACCATCGCGTAACCGACGATCACGCCGCCGATGAGGCCGCCGATGTGCGCCTGCCAGGCGATGTTGAATCCCGGGCCGAAGGTGAACAGCAGGTTGATCACCAGCAGGGCGATGACCGGGCGCATGTCGTAGTTGAGTCGGCGCATGAGAATGGCGGTGGCGCCGAAGAGGCCGAAGATCGCGCCGGAGGCGCCGAGCGAGGGCTGGTTCGGTGCGGCGAGGAGATAGCTGAGGGCGCTGCCCGCGAGGCCCGAGACGAAGTAGAGGGCGAGATAGCGGGCGCGGCCGAGGGCTGCCTCCAGCGGGCCGCCGATCCACCACAGGCTGAGCATGTTGAACAGGATGTGGATATAGCTGCCGTGCAGGAACATCGAGGTCAGCATCCGGTACCACTGGCCTTCGGCGACGCCCTGGAGGTGGCCGGAGAGCCACGCGCGCCCGAAGAGATCGAAGTGGTCGGTGAAGGTGTCGCCCACCGCTTGCTGGACCAGGAAGAGGGCGAGGTTGAGGCCGATCAGGATTTTCGTGACGAGCCGGGGGTCGGCCGTGACGGTGCCGCCCGCAAGGGTGCGGGGCTGGGAAGCCGCCGGTGAGTGGCCGGTGCCGGAGCCGCTGCGGACACAGTCGGGGCACTGGAAGCCGACGGAGGCGCTGACCATGCACTCGGGGCAGATCGGGCGCTCGCAGCGGGTGCAGCGAATGGCGGTCTCGCGGTCCGGGTGCCGGTAGCAGCTCGGCAGACTCTGGGCGCCCTGCGGTCCCTGATCCCGCGGGCCCTGCGGGCTGCCTGGCGGCTGGTCCATGGGGTCCCCTCACTCTCCGTACGACGGCTCGCGCGCGGGCACACCGGGTCTGGGTGCGCAACGGACCGCCCCGTCCATCCTTACGGATGAACGGGGCGTTTGGTTCCCTGCGGAGCCCATGGACTCGGCGGTGCGAGCCCGGTGCTCAAAGCCCTGCGGACCAAGCCCTGCGGACCAAGCCCTGCGGACCAGGTCCTGCGGGCTCAGCCCTCGCGGGTCTCGATGACGACCGACTCGATGACGACGTCCTTGACCGGACGGTCGGTGCGCGGGTTGGTCTGGGTGCTCGCGATGGAATCCACGACCTTCTGGCTGGCCGCGTCGGTGACCTCGCCGAAGATGGTGTGCTTGCGGGTCAGCCAGGCCGTCGGGGAGACGGTGACGAAGAACTGCGAGCCGTTGGTGCCCGGGCCCGCGTTGGCCATGGCCAGCAGGTAGGGCTTGTCGAAGGCGAGGTCCGGGTGGAACTCGTCCTCGAACTGGTAACCGGGACCGCCGGTGCCGTTGCCCAGGGGGTCGCCGCCCTGGATCATGAATCCGCTGATCACCCGGTGGAAGACCGTGCCGTCGTAGAGCTTGTCCGTGGACTTCGCGCCCGTCTCCGGGTTGATCCACTCACGCTCGCCCTTGGCGAGCTCGACGAAGTTCCGGACCGTCTTGGGCGCGTGGTTCGGCAGAAGCCGGACTTCGATGTCGCCGTGGTTGGTCTTCAGGGTGGCGTAAAGCTGCTCAGCCACGATCTGCCTTCCGTTGCCTTCTTTTGACCCCCCGATCCTCGCACGGACACGGCCGCACGTCGCCCGGCCACCACCTCTGAGCGAATATCCGTGCCTCGTGCTTACAGAAATCCGCTCGAGTCCCCCCGGGACAGGGGCGCGTCACGCCGATCCGTGGCATTGTCGACGACAAGCTCCTGTTGCCCGTAATAAACCGCTATTGCACTTGATCGACACCTGACCAACTCCTGTTGCGACGTCACCCGGAGTCAGTACCCGTGACCCGGATGCCCGCTCTCACATGCCCCGGACCTCGTGGGCGGGCATGATCCGCTCAAGGGTGGAAAGGTGAATTGTGTGTCATTGGGGGTACCCGCACCCCCGACGTACGCCACCGAGGAGGAGGAAACCCGTGACCCGCATCGACAGCGTGCGCGCCGCGACCGGATCGGCGAAGGACAGCGTGCTGCACGCCGCGGAAGTGGTGGCGCCTTACGCCGACACGGCCAAGGACAAGGCTTCGTACTACGCGCAGGAAGCACGCGTACGACTCGCGCCGAAGGTGTCGCAGGCCGCCGGACAGGCCCGCGTGCAGTACGACGCCCACCTCGCGCCGCGCCTTGAGCAGGCCCGCACTCATGTACCGCCGAAGGTCGACCAGGCCGCCCACGAGACCGTCGTCCGCACCCGCAAGGCGGCCCGTCAGGCCGCCGACTACTCCAAGCCGAAGATCGAGCAGGCCGTGGCCGCGGCCCAGCCCGTTCGGGACGAGGCCGCAGCCCGCGGAGTGGCAGCGCTGGCCGCGCTGCGCGGCCAGATCTCGCCCAAGGAAGTCCAGAAGCTGGTCCGTAAGCACGAGCGGCGGGCGAAGGCCGGCCGACTCGTGAAGGGGCTGGCCGTGCTGGGGATCCTGGCGGGTGGCGCCTTCGCCGCCTGGAAGTGGTGGGACAAGCAGGCCAACCCCGACTGGCTGGTCGAGCCGCCCGCCGCCACCGAGGTACCGGAGGCCGGCCGTCTGACGTCGGTCGACGGCACCGGCCAGGACCTGGATCCCGAGGTCCAGGCCAAGGAGGCCGAGGAGCAGGAGGCGGAGCGCGACGACCGCCGCTGAGTCCGAACTCAACATCGCCGTGGGGGGGGGGGGGGGGAAGAATCCTGGCCCCCCCCGGCGAGGTGTTTGTGGGAAAAGGCGGGGGGCGGCGGGCGCAAC